>JANQMK010000397.1 GCA_028280085.1 Pseudomonadales bacterium | reverse complement strand
ATATCGCATTACAATTCCAAATTGGCGTCAGTATACTTATGCATCAGCGCAAGGGTATGTAATTATGTTCTATATTTATTCTCCCCAGGGTCGTTTGTTTGCCGGTTCAATGGAGAAACTGCGACGCATTGAAAAGTTGCCGAAAACGGAGCGGAGCTCTTTTAAAGAACAACCGCTTGAACAAGAAGCCGAAGCCAAGTCTGGCAAACACTATGAACGTTATGAAGTATCAAAGCGGGCTGTTGAACAATACCAATCTTTGTTAAAGAAAAATGCAGCGCGTGACGCCGTCTATCACGCCTATCAAGTGATGAGTCAGCCAGTTGTTACACTTGGCACTGAGGATTCATGGGAGCGAGTTCTTGCCATATTTGAAAGCCATACGTTTCAGGTTTTGCCTATTTTGAGTAGCAGCCAACAAGTTGTAGGTACTCTTTCCAGGCGAGATTTTTATCCTACTCTGCTGGCTAACCCGGCATTGATAAAGTCTAAAAATGCCGTTGCAACTGATCCTCTATCAAATCTAAACACGCCAGTTGTGACCGCAGATCCGGTAACGGATATACGACGCATCGCTAGTGTGTTGGTAGAACACCGACTTGATGCGATTCCCATTGTCGAGGATTCTCACCGGCTGGTGGGAATTGTATCTCGTACAGATATATTGCGATGCGCAACTGCAGACCCCCCGTTATCGCTGTGGTGCTAATCATCATTTGGTTGCTCAACGTAACCCAAGGGCGATGAGTAATATCAGTAGAACTCCCATGATCAATGCGCTTGGCGAGGTGTAAAAGCGCATTAACGGCGAGGCCATCTCGTTGCTGATGCATAGTGTGTTGAGTGTTGAGGTAATCTGCTCGTGTTGTCGCTTTCTTACGTCAGCTAGACGGTGAAATACTTGATGCACGAGAGTACGCGATTGTAATCCCGCGTTAACAGCGGGTATTAGAAGTCTACGTGATATGTCACGGGGTAACGGCAAAGGACGGTCTAACCTATTACATATCACCCAGTAAATAAAGCATCCCACTAGGATTGGCCAAATAGCATGCCAAAGGGCGTCGCCGGAGAATGAGGCTTTCCAAGTGTAAGCTTCCTCGGGAAGGAGATAAAAAAATGACACCACCAGTACCGCTAGGGTGCACTGGACGAAATAGCCTTTGGCTGAAAATTCAGGTGGCTGCTGTTTAGTATTAAGGCTTTCCATATGTAATAGATTAATAAAACGTAGCATAAGACATGTTGTACCAATCGCTGTCATAGGCAGCAATGTGTAGAGAATGGTAAGTGTCTCCACTGGGCTTTTTAATGCGTATTTTGCTACGGCTCCGGAGGTGAGAGGTAATCCAGCAAGTGCCAAGGCTGGAAGTCCAATAATAGTCCACATTAACACTCTATTCGGCTGCCCAGGGGCCAGTTGCTTACTAAATCCCACACTCATAAAGAGTGCTGCCTTCGCGATACCGTGATGCAAAATATAGATTAAGATTGCGGGCAACAGCGCGGACCACAAGTTAGATACTACGATGCCTGCGCCAATGCCTGCCGCGATAATGCCCATCTGGCTGACTGTGGAGTAGGCCAGTAATGTTTTTGAATTACGTTGAACCATACCCGCTATGACAGCAAACAACGCACCGCTCAGCCCTAACGCTATCATACTATTGCCGATCAATGTGTGGGAGAGCTCGCCGAGTGGTAGAAAACGAATCCATCCTATGACCCCGGCCTTGACCATAATCCCACTCAATAGCGCGCTTGCCGGAGCAGGGGCAACAGGATGTGCTTGCGGTAACCAGACATGCAGTGTTAGCAGCCCGGCCTTAACACCAAAACCCGCAATGAATAAAGACATTATCCAGGGTGAAAGGTCTGACGACGGCATCCTTTCTAGAAAAGGATGAGTACCATTGGTAAACGCCAGTCCTATAAACGCGCTAAAAAGAAGAACCTCACCGAGTATGACCCATTGCATATAGCGCTTACCCGCCTGGAATGCCTCGTCCGTCGCTGAATGAACCACAAGACCGTAAGATGCCAAGCTCATCAGTGTGAAGAAAGTAATAAAGCCGTAGAAATCGTTAGACAGGATTAAACCGAAATTGCCACTCATGGCTAGCAGATAAAAGAAAGTGTATTGTGCTAACCGCTTATCACTGCGCAGATAATCCTGTCCGTAAAGACCTGCGGCTAACCAGAGAATACTTGCCAGTAACAAGAAGATGCGACTGATATCGTCGAGAGTAAGTGAGCTGCCGAAAAAAAGCGAAGCTAGGGTACTAGCACCTTCAGCTGATAAAAGTGCCGTAAACAATGCAGGAAGTGCAGCCCAAGGTGCCAGTAGGATTACCCGATCTCGCTGAGATCGAAACGCTAGAATCAAGACTAACAGTAGTGGTATCAGTATAACTAGCCAAAGGTGAGGGGCTGTAAGCAGACTGCCCCCCATTGACGATAAACGCGAAAGACCATACTCACGGGCAGCAATTAATGTGGACCAATCCAGTGGGCTAGCGCCGTGACTAGCGAAGAGCCCCACTAAGAGTGCCAATGAAACGGTCATTACTGGTGGTATCAGCAATAGAGGCTTAGATTCCCATTGAAGGGATTTGTGGTTTTCTTGCCAAGGCTTGTCTGCAGATTGAAACCAGGCTGCGTAAAGAATTGGTAGGAAATAAGCAGCATTTAAAAGACTACTAATAGCTAAGACGATTAGTACCCAATAGGCGCCGGCCTCGAGAGCACCAAAACCCAAATACCATTTTGATACAAATCCCGCCAGTGGAGGCATACCAATCATGCCTAAGGCTGCTAGCGTAAACGCCGCCATTGTAAGAGGCATACGTCGACCAATGCCGCGCATTTCGCTGATTTTATGGATGCCCACTGTTTCTGCCAAGTTACCCGCGCAGAAAAACAGCGTGATTTTCATTAAGCCCTGATGGACTAGGTGAACAATACCACCGATGGTAGCTACCGGACCGGCGATGGCTGCGCCCAGCGCTATATAAGATACTTGGCTGACGGTTGAAAAAGCTAACCGTTTTTTCAAATCGTTTTGTGACAGTGCGCGTATTGAACCATAGACGATGGTGATAGACGCGAGCACCGCAAGGAAAGAGGTCAGTCCAAGGTCTCGTACTAATTCAATACCGTAAACGTCATAAACGACTCGCACGATGCCGAAGGCACCCGCTTTGACTACCGCGACTGCATGCAGCAGCGCGCTTACCGGTGCGGGTGCGGCCATGGCTACAGGCAGCCACCCATGCAGAGGCACCAAGGCAGCTTTCACACCCAAACCACCGATCAACAACAAAAAGATGATCTTAAGTTGGAAGTCATCTAAATGGGGAAGGCTTGCTAGTATGCCGGTTGTAGTAAAGTCCAATGGACCTGCCAAGGCTTTTAACCACACAACACCGACTAAAAGTAATGCTCCACCAATGAGTGTGTAAGCGAGATAGATTCGGCCAGCGCGCAATGATGCAGCATTGCCCTTGTGAGCTACAAGGGGGTAGGTGGCCAAAGTTAACAACTCATAAAATATCAGAAATGTAATAAGGTTACCCGCTAGCGCAATACCTACCGTCGAGAACACACAAAGGCTAAAAAATCCAAAAAATCGACTTTGATGTTTTGTATCTGCCAGATAAGCCAGGGCATATACGGTTGTGAGAAACCATAATAATAAAGAAAGAGTAACAAACAGCAAAGACAGAGCATCGACTTGCAAGGCCAGATCGATGGATGATAAGAGTGGAAATCGGATTTCGTAGGTAGTCCCTTGATTAACGCCGACAAGGAGGACGCCAGTCAGCCCAATGGCACAGGCGCTACTGCCGAGATTGCAAAGGCGCCGTAGCCATCGTTGTCTTTCTGCCAGCAGAAAGTTAGCGATACTGGGAAATGCCGTGCACAACAATATCATCAATGGCAATAACTGAGTTGAATTCATATAGTTACTCCTGCCGCCAGTTGTTGCACCCGGCTGCCTGTTCCTTCAAGCAGTAAGTCGAGCCCCCATTGCGCACTGAAACCCCAGAGCATTACCAAAACAGCCAGCGCCACGCCGCAACCTGCCATAACACGAGCCGGGACATCATTATGAGCTGCCTCTGGCTTGATGGGAGCACCGCTGTTGTCAAATGCGATACTCAAAACACGAAACACGTAGAGCGCTGCGCCCAAGCCGCCAACTACGATGACAAAGACCCATAACCATTGGGTTTGTTCAATGGCAGCATTAAGCAATAGCCACTTGGCAATAAAGCCACCACTGGGTGGTAGTCCGATCAGGCTAGCGCCGGCGATAGCAAAGGTGAATACACTAAGTGGATGACTAGCGGCGATTCCTTTGAGCTGGTCGATATTGTCATGTCCCATCCCTTGTTTGATGTTTCCGACTGCCAAGAACATCGCGGCTTTGGCAAGTCCATGGGCTACTATAAAGTAGCCGACCGCTTGAAAAGCCGCGCTAGAGAATCCCATTCCGGGACCAGCATTGGTGACAAGTGGAAACAGTAAAAATAGATAGCCTAGCTGCGCTACTGTCGAGTAGGCGACAAGATATTTTAATCGGCGTGCTTGTAGGGCTTGGTATGATCCCCACATAATGGCACAAGCGCCCAACACGCCTAGCAGTTGTAGTGCCATTCCCGTTGTTGCCGGATACAGAACATCAAGCCAATATCTTGCTAGCAGATAGAAAGACGCTTTTACAACCAGAGCTGATAATACCGCGCTCACGGGAGGTGATGCGCTACCATGAGTCGATGGGAGCCAAAAATGTAACGGTAGCAAGGCGGTCTTCAGTAATAAACCGAGTGATATTAGGGCTAGGGCGCACCAGCTGACTGCGCCAGGCAGGATGACTTGGGACAAGCTCGACAAATCAAGTAAGCCATAACTACGATAAATTAATGCTACCCCCAGCAGATAGCACACTGAACCCAACAGGCTTACAAATAAATACCTTAGCGCTGCTATAAGGGCTGCACGGGTGCCCTCTACTGCAACCAGTGATACCGCGGATAAGCTAATCAACTCGAGTGCGACAAAGATATTAAAGGCATCGGCAGCTAGAAATAGGGCGTTAAGCCCCGTGAATAACAACCACCAAAGAGGCCAAAATCGCTTTGTATCGCCCGGTACGCGAAAAAAGAACATGCTGTAAATTGTCAGTACCAGACAGAGTATAGCCGTAAGCAGGAGCATTATTGCCGAAAAACCGTCTAGCGCTAAATCTATTCCGAGAGGTGCTTGCCAGCCACCCAGTGCATAGCGATAAACTGCAGAGCTATCTTTGGTTAGCAATGAAAGGCCCAGACAAACGGCAATAGTTAACTGTAAACTAGCAAAGAATATGTGGCTAATGTCGCCTAAGCGGGTGCGTGGCAAAAGTATGCTAACCACAGCAGCGATCAGCGGAATACCTACTAAAGCAGGCATCAGCGTAGACGGGGATACGACATCAGTCATCTTCGTTATCTCCCTGGACTCCGTTCAATGCATGGATTTTACAAACGAGAGCTAGCGCTAATGCAGTACCGGCAACTGCTACCACAATCCCCGTTAACACCATCGCATGAGGCACTGGATCTACTACACCAGGCCTCTCGGCAGAGGCAACTAGTACCATAAAGACCCCCATCCCCATCATATTAACGGCCATAATCTTTTTAAGTATTTGTGGTACAGAGATCAACCCCCAAAGCCCTATGCTAAAAAGTGTTACTCCCGATAAACTATAAATCATGGACTGTGTGAGCATGGGACTGCCTCCTTCTCGTCGGCCGATGTATCACTCACATCGGTTGCAAGACTGACATAAAGCATCACTAGGATAATGCTGATTGTTATTGTCGCCGCGATTTCAATGACTAAGATTTGCCATCCCGCCTCACTTGGCAAGTACTGTAACACCATGCCATTGAAGAAATAGGTCAGAGTAGCCATGCCGAGAAAAACAACCAGCCCGATAGCTAACAATGTTTGCATCAATAAGCTATCTACGGTGATAGAGATACTTCTTAGCTGTAACACCAAAATACCCGCACCTGCCAGTATTGCGCCTGCTTGGAATGCTCCGCCAGGAGCGTATGCGCCAGTCCACAGGAGATAAACAGTCATAATGGCTGGTTATCTCCTGTGGACT
>JANQMK010000395.1 GCA_028280085.1 Pseudomonadales bacterium | reverse complement strand
GGCATTGAAAACTCTGCATCCGCCAGTGCAAACTCCAATAGCGAACCAGCCGCCAGCACATGCAATTCAGGCTGTTCTTCATAGAAATAGCGCAACGCCGCCAACGCTTCTGGCGCAGCTTGTATTTCATCTAGAAATAATAGCGTTTTTCCCGCAATGACTTTTTTGCCGGTAAGCAGTTGTATAGCAGACGTGATGAGGTTGGGATCGTTACTGGTGAAGGCTTCGCGGTATTCCGGATTACGTTCGAAATTGATTTCCAATAGCGACAGATCACCCGCCTCGGCAAATTGCCGAACCAACGTTGACTTTCCCACCTGCCTGGCACCGCGGATCACCAGCGGTTTGTGGTTTGCTCGGGCAGACCATTCTTGTAGGAAGGAAAGTTCTTTTCGTTCAATGAGTTGGGGCATGTAACGTCACACTGTAGTGGGCTATTTTTGCACAGTTTAGACATGAAAATGCTTTTTTACAACCTTATTTTTGCATATTATATGATATTTTTAAGGCATGATTTATCAGAAGATCTGTTTTAATTCAATTTACAGACAAGATTGGCAAAATACAGCCAAGCCCTTCGATCTAAACAGGCTTGGCCCTAAGTACCAATTATTCAAACCAGGGGATGGTGGCCGTTTTTGATAATCCAAATTGATCGAACTTGCCAAGAACTGGGGCATCAAGTAGCTCGCCAAACTCGATATACCGTCGATGCTTTTGTCCGTTAGAAGCGCTTTTCAACTCGATGTACGGATTGTCGAGCCCCTTACCAAACATTTTTGCCTTGTATTGTTTGACTTCACCCTCCGAAATGGTGCCTCGCTTTACCAGCCGCCTCAGCTTTGATTGACTCATGGTGGGTTGCTTGCGTGAGACGGTGCGGTGTTTTGACTCTGATGGTACAGGCAATATTTCACTGATACTGCAGTACCCATTCATGCCGCCAATCCAGTTCAGACCTAGTAAATCATTTAATAAAGATTCTTCACCATGTATGCGTAAAACGTCCCCCAATGTCACTGCATATTTTGGAAAGCTGGCACCAATAGTCGTTGAATTAAGGTCGCAAAGTGCTTTGTGGAATTTGCTATAAATAGCATTCATTAAAACCGTTGCCGGGAATTCCGGGTCGGGCAATATCAATATATCTATATAGTGGTTCATCATATCCTCTACTTATCGCTTTCTCCGAAAACACCCCCGCGGACCAAGACAGCCATAACATAGTGTTCATCTTCTGCTCGAACCAGCTCACCGCCACGCGCCCACTTGTCAAATAACATGTAGAAATCCTGTTTATCTTTTGGGGTTCGGTAGGCTTTACCCAAATTTGTGACGGCGCCATAAGGTTCTATTGCAATGGGACCGGCTGATGCTTCCAAGTCAGAAAAATCTGGATACCAACTGTCAATGGTACGTAAGGCATTGCCAATCTTTTGCGAATGCATAGCTGCAATGCCATCAACATGATAGAGGACTTTACTTTTATTGCCTTTGCCCTTATCCAACACCAGTTCTTCGCTGGGGTATACATCTTGTGCTTTACCCACCTTTGCATAGCAAACGACATCTAACATTAGAAAGTCGTCCTCACTCGATAATACCTGTGCGATACGCTCGGCAAGGCTGTTAACCGATTCATCATTGATCTCCATATCCCGGGGACTATAATTCAATGCATCAAATCGCCATTCCTGCTCTGAACCTTTGTTTAACGCATTAACCTGGACTTCAATTGCTTCTGCACCAAAGCGATTACGCCACAGAAAACGAGCATTCGCAATATTGAGTGCATAGCGGCGCGCCAGCTCTTTAAAGCCTTGCATTTCAACGTACTTTTTTACCGCCTGGACATAAGACTGCTTAAAAGCTGCATTATTACACGCAGAAGGCTGATGAACACCACCCAACACCTTGAGCGTGAAATGTAGCTGCAGCGTATCCTGCTCGGTCTGGAGGGCACAAGCATCAACCGTTTGCAGGTTAGGTTTCTCTACTTCTTTATTTAATTTTGCAGGATCTTTTTGAACAGCCGGTTTCAGGCGATTAGATATGGTGCCCCGGACAGATTTCTCTTTTAGTTTTAGTGGTACCGTTTGGTCACGTGCATCCCACTGGGTGCCATACATATAGGCATCAGAGGGCACTAACTTTTTCTCAAACGCCAATACTGAAGCTACATTTTCATTTTTAGCCATCTTAATTCTCCCTGTTCTTGATTATTTATTAAAAGCCGCGTTCTTCTAATAGCATTTGTGAATCTTTGCGAGATTGCCGGCAAACATACAGTTGATTATCAGCGTCGTAGTGATATCGCCAAAGCAGATCTTCGATGTGTTCCAATCTGTAGGCCATTCTAAATTCACCCAGTGTAATAACAGCTTCAGCAAAGCGGTGGGGTGTCTCGGGGTCACGTTGGTTTTTAGCTTGCCCGAGCTCGCTGATACCATGAAACCCCGTTGCAATAGGTATAATCCAACCTCGTTCACCATCGTTGCCCGAGGGCTTTCTCTCGCTTTTCCAATCAACCTGTATGTCGCCATTTAGGGTTTTTCGTTCGCAGTTGTGATGGATAGCAAGATAATCCAGTAACGCATCCAGAGCATCTTGACCTTGCTGCATGGCTTCTATCATTAACTCGCGTCTTTCTATCAACACATAGCCCGGCATCAAATTCGGTTTTAGCATGTTGAAATCCCGGTACAACTGAGGATCGCCAAACCCAAGAATGTCGCCACCGGCTACTTTCAGTTGGCTGTAAAGCAAGTGTGCAATATTATCCAGTACTTCCGCTTCCTGATGTTTATCTATGCGATCGTATTTGACCACAAGGCTAGCATCGATGTGGCACCTGGCTTCTTCAATAAACGAAGGCCGCTCGCCGTTTTTGTCTAAGGGATTGGCTGTTCCAATAATAGAATACTCAAAATCACCAGGGCCTTTATAAGTTTGCAGATCAAATTGGTGCGACACCACACCGACTCCATCGAATCGGATAGGTATACGTTTATCATTCAGCTTGCGTTGCAGTGCATGCATCGCGCCTAACCAGGCGGTCATCGCAGGAAAACCGATGGTAAAGGGACTGGACAGCGCATTGGCATTTTGAATCCGTATGTGAGGTATCAACAACATTTTGTCGGTCATTTTAACGCCCCTCTATGTGTTTCAATCATTTCATGGATGTAGTTATACTCCGCTGGACCCAGGGCTATCGGTTTTTTGATAACTTTTTTGTAGGCGGCCATTACCCATCTAGTGATTTGTTCACACAGTTCATCTAGCCATTCCTCTTGCTCTGATCGCTGTTTTTGGTATTCGTCGCACAACCAGATTTTTTGATAACGGTCAAGACGGCTTGTTTTTTCAAGGTACTGCTCAGTAGAGACAGCCCGCACCGCGGTCATTCGTTTAATGATTTGATCGAGAATTGTTTCAATCGTATTGTCGCGACCTTTTTCCAGATTTCGGCGCGGTATATCGCTGTCAAGGCCTGTCAGGAATAAGGCATGTAGTTTGTTTAAGGGTTCGCCAATATCATAGAAGCGAATTGCATTAATGAAAAAATCATTAGTGGGAAACTGGATTTCTCTTTTGACTAACTGGGGAGGCGCAGACGTCAATAGCCTCGCCTTACCACCATTCTGATTATTCAATACGCTTATATTCTGCGGTTTAGTGCCACCATAGCCTACTGTCGTAATACCATAAATTTCCATAAAACTCGTTTTACTGAACTGATTATTTCGCTTTAAATCACGTAGTTCTTTTTGCTTTTCAGAAAATCGCAAGTCATCGATTCGCTTTCGTAACTCATATATAATCCCTGAGTTACTAAGTACGGAAAGTAAATGATATTCGTCCTCTACTATCGGAAAGTAAACTTGTTTTATTTTTGAGCTAGTCAATATTTCCGATGATTTGCTGTGTATCATGGAAAGCAGACCGTTTTTCAATTCCTGATAACTTTCCGTAGGAATATTCAACAAGGCCTTTGCTTGGTCGGAATCTTGTTGTAAATGCTCCAAAATACTAACTCCATCACCTAGAGGTAGCGTTAAAAACTTGTAAACATCCAATACTGCGGCATTACCCAGAGCATCTTCGGCCGCTGCCACATTGCCTGTTCGTAAGTAGCCATCAGCCTTATGGTCAACCTTCGCAATCACCGACGTCACATAGCCGTTTTTATTTTTTCGCGCACTAGGATGACTGAACGTACATGGATGACTGGAGATAGACATCTGTCCTGCGCGTTTGGCCGCATCAGGTAGCCAACATGGGATAGAGAACTTTTTCTCACACTCATCTTTGAGAGCCTTAATTTCGTCCTCTTTCATAGAAGATTTTATTTTTTTATTTAACCAGTCGTCCTTTCGCTTTCGGAAGAAGTCTTGTATTGCGGGTTCAAGCATTACCTATCTCCTTTCTTCTTTAAACAATCCGAGGTTGTCGTTATACAGGTAGCTGGGAGCCGATTGGTATTCACGTGGTTCGCGAAAAAGTAATTCGCCATAACGAAGTGCAGCATTCAATAAACTGATACCCGACTGCTCTGCCTGAATAGACAATATTTGTTTATAATCACGCGACAACCAGAGCCGCTCCTGCTGACGCTGTGTTAAGGAAAACTGACTGATGTTATGGTTAGACGCCATATTACATGGTTCCTGATAAACCGAATCTCGAATCAGCCATCCCTTCTCATCTTTCTGTAAAAAACAAAGCCCAGTACTTTTCTGCAGAAACAGGTACAATTGAATACTGGATTCGCTATCACGAAATCGGTTTAATACTTGCGACAAGGCGGTTAAATACCAATACTGGGATAGGTAGCCTTGTAACGTTTCCGGGCCTTTCGAATGGTACCGCTTTAACCAATGACTCGTTACTATATGCTCCAAGTTAGCAAGGCCAAACCCGTCGGGGGGATTAGCGTCGATACGGGGTATCGCATCAAGTCTCTCTGCAATAGAAGATGCATTAACTAGCTGCTTTAAATCGTGAGTAACACACGCCGCCTTGCAAACTCCGCCATTAAACTCGATGTCTCCATCAAATTCATAACCTGGGCGGGAAAAATAACATGCAAGTTTTTTATCCCCCGTTTTTACGGTTTTCCAGTTATATTGTAAAAGGCCAATATTTGGCGTTGCTACCTCACCGGCACGGTGACGCCTCACCCTACCGGCTAATTGAATAATGGAACGATAGGATGAAGGCTCGACGATTGCCCAATCAAAGTCGTGATCTCGCCCAACTTCTTCTACCGGGGTTGCAACCAAAATAAAGAGGATATCGGTTGGCGCATTACGCCGCCTGGCTAAATTATCCAAATGCTGGCGAATCACTGCATTCTCAAAAGCAACTGGCTCTTGGCCTAGCTTCTCCTTTCGTTTGAGTACGGCGTCTAAATGTCTTTCCTGTTCATGCCTCAACAGTAACACCTGTTGGCTGTGATAAGGTAAAATCCGCAGCGCTACATTTGCTGGACAGTCAAATTCTAGAAAGAAACGAGTTAACGCAATACATGGTGCAATATTCGCTGTGCGGATAACGCCGAATGATACATTCAAGCCGGTTTTACTATCTGTGTGGTAATGCTGTCGATGTTTAGTCAAAGCTGCCTCAGCAATCACATGGAAGTAGGCAGATTGCTTGTTTTCACTATCCGCACCTTGTTGTTCTATAACGGATTGACAGTCGATAATATCAGCTTTTCTTTTCGGTGCTTGTTTAGCTAGCTTGACTACTCGTTTATTAATAAATGTTTGATGAGCATGTGCGTACGCCTGATTTGCTAGATTCCGTTCTACTTCACTGTTATCAATCACAGAAGTATTAAATTCGTCAATCCATGCGCAACCGATATGCTGGCTAGCTGAGCGGGTTGCGGCAAAAAGGTGCCAACCTTCACGATAACAATTAAAATAGCCTTCGGCCAGCGCGGGCGGGATGGTCGCAGAAGAGATCATCACTTTACGACCTAGCATCGCTGCCATGTGAATCAAGCGCCCAATAGCAATAGCATCAGCGCCGGTGAAGTCATCAATCTCATCAATGACCAAATCAGACGACATCAGCCTCAGACAAGGTAGGATATAGCGGCCACCGCGAGTCGTCTCAGTGGCGGCCATGATATGGTCGATTGTACAAACGAGAATGGGCGCAAAGAGCAATTTACGCGCCTTATCATGAGGCAATAGGGTGGCTAGCCCATCTTCGGGTATATCCGTGTCATAATAAATATCTTCCGTCGCTCCCAGTAAACTCTCTTGGGATTCAGAGCCTTTTTCTTCATGCTGACCTTCAATCGGGTTATCTACGCGTTCTTTATTATGTAATTCGGCAATTGCCTTAGAACCAATGAGTACTGCTAAATCTTCACCGCCACTTTGCTGAAAAATGCGTTCCCTATATTCATCACCAGTTTGCAGTGTCAACGTGCGCAAACCTAGGGCTAATATGTAACGTAGGCTGTCGTTGTTTTCAGAGAGCGCCAGCATCACTTTTGCATTCGCAAACGTTTTTCCGCACCCGGTACTGGCCATATTTACGGCGAAAAAACCATGTTTTTGATCTTTATGCAAAGCAGTCCAATCGCGAACCTTTGCTGCCGCTTTATCCTGCCACTGAAATGCATGGGGGCTCTTTTTTCGAAGCGCTGCAATATCGTTGGTCACTGGCAGCCTACGCTCCAACTGTGGTAGTTTTTGCGCATTGCACTTCGCCTGTCCATAGACACCGACCAAATGCTGATCCAGTGTCTGCTTGGGAGCGCCATCTTTCTGGGTATTAGCAATCAGGCCAATGTCCTGATGCCAACTGCCGGATTCTTCTAGGGTAAGAGAAGAGTAGTAATGGTCAGCCAACATCAGGCAGAGGCGTGCGTGATGTAATATGGGGCGGTAACAATCTTTTTCTGTGAGGGAGTCAACCAGTGGCTGCTGATCCAACAATTTTCTGGCCCAACGCTTAATTGCCTTAACCCAAGGTTTAGAATTTGTTACTAACCCATTGGGAAATTGCAGACAATTTGCCAAAGTTTCGCTAGCGGAGTCATTCCAATATCCCCAGTCTTGACAAATATGAAGAAACAAATCATCCATGGAATTAGCTTCTTTCCCTTTCCATTCATTTAGTAATTCCCGGGCTTTCAAGCGTTGCAATGGCATTCTATGGTGTGTGAGAATCAGCCATGCTACCAGCTTGGCTGTAGGTGGCAGTTCGCGTAGCGGCCGTGTATTATGCTGCTGATCAATCTGTTTAAGCCGCGACTCATCTATTTGTCCTTCTGCCAGTAAGCTCAACCAACCAATATCGTGATCAGTATCCGTACCGCTGACTAACGCCTTCAACAACAAGCAGGACACCCATTCGTGGCGTAATGCATCGCCTTGCTTGCCCTTATAAGTTTGGTCGAGCTTTTCTTGAAACCGGGCACTAGCTTTTCCCCAATCATGTAATAGGGCTGCAAGCGAAGCTAGAGATTGAATAAGGGGCAGATAGTGCCAATCTGCCTGGTCATCTCTAAAGTTATTCGCCTTCGAGGTGGTGTTTACGGGGACGGTGCCCCGTGTATTAAACTGTCTTTTGTTTCCCACCACCCAAACCAACTCCGTCCGCGACCTACTCCGAATCCAATGACAACTCACCGCTGTATTCTTGCTCGCCGTTTTGCGCAATAACTTTTTGACGGCATTCAATCCTTCTTGCGTAATCACCGTTTGCCAAGTATTGTCTCCAATGCGATCGGCAAAAGCGTCCAGCACTCGTCGGGTACGGTTGAGGGCTTTCTTTTCACATTGGGAAACAAAAGTTACCATCATAGCAATGGCTCCCAATCGGTTTTCATCGCAATAGCCTTCACTTGATCAAACATATAATCCAATGCCTTATGGTCAATAAAAGCCTGTAAGCACTGTTGCCTGAATTCTTGTTCCGAGGCTTGTTCTTTTGCACAGATAAATGCCCAGGGTAGTATTAATGCGTCTTTCACTAAGTCTGCGATATCAAAGACCAATGCGCCGCGGCGTGTTTTACCGTGCATGACGGCGAAACCGTGGGGTATGCCCAATACCCAAAGTGTTGTGGCGGCTAAGCCATAAGCCAGATAGTTGCCGTGGTTGAGAAAGGCATTCGCATTATCGACTGCATCGCGTTCACGCACAAAATCACCGTAGTCTGTTTGACGAGCAGCTATCTTATAGAGTTGCTTTGTCATCTCCGCTTCTGCTTGCAGCAACTTTCCTACCGTTGTCGCCACGTCGATCTTTTTGTCGCAGTTACTTAACGCTGACGCCACTACGCTATTTGCCGTGCTAAATCCCTCTGCTTGCAAATCACGGTCTTTTTCCCAGACTTTTGTCAAAAATGCTATTCGCTGCCGTTGAAATATTTTTGCCGCTTGCAAACGCTTTTCATCGTCAAACCAAAATTGCATCCAGCCTTGCATATATTCTGTGGGGCGGTATTCGCTTTGTGGCGTAAGCCATTCAACTTCATTTGCCATCAGTAAAGGGGTACCGCCACCCCCACAAAAACCGACCAGTACGCCTGCTGAAGCTAGCATGCGCATAGCGGCTTGGGTTATAGATGTGCCCGTTCCCAACAATAAGCAGGTGGTATTAGCGATGGGGATATTCCAGTACTGATTTTCGTTGGCAGCTTCTGTCAAGTAAAGAACACGCCCGTCTTTTTGCATGATGCGGCACTTTTCTAAATAATAAATATTAGCTCTTTTAGAATGAAGAATAGCTTTTAGATCTGTTAGTGCTTCCATAGGATGTCAGTGTTCCGTGCCTAATTGTTCGCGCTAGACATATTAACTAAGTATGTGGCTCACAGGGTGAGCCTGTGCTTAGGGTTGTGTATTGAGCTTGGGCTCTCTTTAGTTCTTGATTAATAGTCGACCTTAGGGTTTCAGGCGAAAGGACCAAAACATCTGATCCCCAACGTAAAACATCGCGTACCAGTTCGCGGCTATCGCTGTAAGGGATTTGCATGTCGATGCCGCCGAGTTTGTTGGTATATTGAATTTGATCGGGGTGCCAAATGGCTCCTTTGATTCGGTTGGCGATTTTCGGAGAAAATCGGAGTGTAGCTATCCCTGTGGCTTTACCACTAAATATTCCGTAAGATTCTGCGGTATATCGATCTAGTTCTTCTCTTGCGACTTGGAGTGCTGGCTCAGGCAGATTTTCAGCAGTGTGTATGGCAGATAAGAGAAAAGTCCTATAGTCGTCTCTTTGGTGGCACCATGCTTCTAGATACCAATTATCGCGATAAAACGTTAAGCGTTGTGGAGAGACTAGGCGCTG
>JANQMK010000385.1 GCA_028280085.1 Pseudomonadales bacterium | reverse complement strand
GCCAAGAAAGTAACCAGAGGTTTCAGAGACAATCGTTTGATGGGTGATGTATCCGTACGGATGAGTGTCATCGTCACCGTCATCAACCAAGAGTTGCAGGCTATAGTCATTAGTATCAATACGTGTAATGCCACCCACGAACCCTGGATCGCGGCCGTAGAAAGCTTCCCCAAAAGTATCGCCGGATGATTGTAACAGCAAACCAACGTCTTCATGATAGGAAAAATGTCGCGGATTACGGGTGTCAAGTTCAATACCTTTGATGCTCTCCGCATCATCATTCGGGTTAGTGTCGATCTCAGTATCGGTGGCAACATCAAACACCGCGACGTAAGCTGGCTGGCCAGGTTCGTTCGGCGACCAGTTATTGTTACGATTGATGCGTTGAATAGCGATGTAGAGTTTACCGTCGACGATAATGCCCGACGTTGCTTCGGGGATGCCGTCAGAATCCGTATAGGCACTCAGATCCAATTCTCCCAATTTAAAGGACGCTTGATCCTGGGCATTGGGGTTGACGATCCAAACTTTGTCATGACCATAGAAGATGAGATAAGCCTTGGTCGCGCTGGCAAATACCATTGCATGAACGTTGGTTGAGTCGTCCTCAGGGTCATCCTTCGTATCCAGCAGTGTGCCCTGGTTTGTTGGGTCTGCCACATCGACTTGAGCGATGGTGTCAATCAGGAAACGTCCAATGCGATAAAAGAACTCGTTGTGAGCGGCGACTATAAAATCAGACTGATCGCTTGGTGCGACGCCACCACTGGCGGTCAGTGACTCAGCGGAAAGATCAACTAACTGAATATCTGATCCGGTAAAGTCCGGCGCGTAGGTTTGAACGACGGCAGTATGATTAACGGTAGATGCCGGATCGGGTATTGCTTGGGGAGCAGTATTGTCAACTTCATCGTCGGAGCTGCTGCTGCCACTAGAGCATCCTGCAAGGCCGATGATTGCTAGCGCAATCGCTAGATAGGAGTTAAGTTTAAAACGAATCATATGAAATACCTCTTGCATTATACGATGGATTGATGTTGTGTATGCCAAGTTATACCTTGGCGCTATTCGTCAGTCATACAGTCAATGGCGCGATGTCAGTAGCGCGATGTTTCGGTACTTTTCGGTACTACAGTCCATAGCTCAAAGTCAGTGTTAATGACCTACCTGGTGTAGGCAGGCGATTGAAATCGAGAAAGTTCTTATCACGAAGATTTCTCACGGTTAGGTCAAGCGTTGCGTCGTTAATGTAAAATGTCAGACTGGTGCTTAAATCATTTTTGTCATCCGCGCTAACAGCATTAGCCGGATTGTAAAACAGCTCTTCTTCTCTTTGGTAGCGGAACGTGAAATCGTAAAACTGCCCGAACAATTTTAGCGAAGCACCATATGACTTATGGTAAATGCCGGGCACTTTCTTGCCCCGAGTGATTTTGACCGGGGAGTTATTCTCGCTATCTAACAAACTTGCGGTGAAATTAAGCGAAAGCCAGCTAAGTGGATACCAATGATAGTCAACATCTACACCTCTGATGAACAGTTCCCTAAGGTTTTGAAACTGACTAACACCTTGACTGCTAACCACTCGGTAAATCCCATTGTCGACTGATTTAAAGTAGACTGAACTCACTAGTCGATGTTGACTCGTCATCAACTCAATGCCCGCATCGATCATGTCAATCCTAACTTCCTCCAGCTCTTCGTTACCTTCAGACTGCCCGCGAGCACCGAATTTTTCGTTTATTGAAGGAATGCGCGTGGTACTGCCAACGTTCGCTTTAAGGGTGACCGCTTCAGTCGCAAGCCAGCGAATACCCGATTGCAAACTGCTCGCTGAAATATCACCACTGGGCTTCTTGTCTTTTGCCTCGAAGTCAGCTTTATCATTGATCCATATGTAGCGAGCAACCGTATTAACGAGAACGTCATCATTGATTTGCCACTGATCGCCAAGGGAAATGTTAGCGGTGTCTCTCTCGGCCTCAACGCTGTCACTGGTGGTAAGAAGGTCTTTTTGCGTGAGTTGATCATGGCGCAGATCTAACCCAAAGGACAAATCGTGTTGACCGATCTGTCTCTGCGCTATAGAGAACCAGTTTATGCCTTGCCTTTCAGACTTAACGCGATTGGGTTGTTGTCCGATGTTACTGTTGGGGTCTTCAAACGTATAGGCATCCTCAATCAAAGACATTCTATGACCAAAGGACCATACACCACTGCTGTGATCAAAGACCGATTGCAGTCGGGTGGTTGACGTAGCTAGGGTCGAGTCATCGCGCAAGCGATTCAGTATTGTAGCAAGTTCTTTGTCAGACTCGACATGTTGAAACAGCACGTGCATCGAGACATCGGCCGTTCCAGCCTTTGGTCTTCCGGCCTTGATAAAAATATTGTTGAGTTCAAAGCCGTCGTTGTGTCTTTCGGTATACGGGGTGCGGAAGAGATCTTCAGCTACATCAAAATCATTATCGGCTTGGCTATGGCTAATAACACCCAATGCATGCCAGCCATTTATCTCATCCCAGCCTGCCAGCTCCACTTGTTGCGTGCCGAATGACCCTGCAGCCAAACTACCCTGTCCGCCTTCATCGCCCGGTTTAAGTTGGCGTGATGAGAAGTGGATGGCACCACCTATGTTTGTACCGCCGAGTTGGACTGGCGCGAAGTCAGGGAACACTTGAATTTGTTCGATAATGGCGGTTGGAATCGTCTGTAACGTACTAGTACCACTGTCGACGCTATTGAGTAACAGCCCATCCAAATAGTAATTGATCTGTTTGCCAGTGGCACCGCGAACTGAAACGCTGTTGATAGAGCCCAAACCACCAGCTTGCTTGACTTGAATGCCGGGTATTTCATTCAATAGCTCACTCATCGAGGTGAAACGGTTCTCGAAAGAAACCCGACTGAGCGTACGAGAAAAACCGGTGTAACGCTCGCTCGATACCTGAGTAATACTCTCTATGCCCGATTGCTTTTGACCCAGGACTCGAATGGTGTCGAGCTTGCCATCAGTCGTGTCGACAGTGCCAGATGGCTGCCCCTCATGGTTTTTTGAAGCGGCGCCATAAGCCTGTATTGTAAACAGCCATAGGACGCAAGTACATGCCAGTGCAAGACACTGGCAAGAGGCAACACGCAACATAGTAATTCCAATATCTGTCGAATCATTCGGTGCTCGCGTGAATCAACATCTCACAGTGAGAAAACACGATTAACAGCTATCAATAACTCACACCCATTCCCAGCTTTGGAGCCAATACCAAAACGAATGGGTTTGTCGTTATTCAAGGCGTAGCGCTGGCATGAGTGCTTAAAATGCAACTACAAGTAGGATCGGCTGATCTACCGCGCAAAAAACACTCAAGCACAGACAACAATAACGCACCGATACTGAAGCTGTAGATAACACCAAAAAATTCATTGTATTTTCGTTATTGTAATCCCCGGCAATAACGTTGAAGTAATGACTATCAAGCATTACCCCCAGCACTAATACCTAACGGACACTGGGCTAATGAACATAAGTCATTCTGAAGGCAGGTCTCCTGGCTTTTACCTCACAAACGACCGTAATAACTGTAATAAATACGTCGATTGTGGCTACTCTAAAGCCTTCCCAGCGTTAGCCAGTGGCGGGGGTCAGAGCATA
>JANQMK010000336.1 GCA_028280085.1 Pseudomonadales bacterium | reverse complement strand
TAATTTTTTGATAGTAGCGGGTTTGTTGAACGGCGGGGTTTTGCCAGCTCGCATAAGCTAATTGGTTACCCAGCGTAAAGGCTTGCATAGCCGATTCCACATTTTCAGTTGCATCGTATAGTTTGCCAAATTCAAACTGTGCCAAAGTGCTGGCATAACTCGGTTGTTCTGGTGGCGGTAGTTGGGTTAGTAGGTCTAAGGCTTTATCGTATGTTTTATTGCGTCGATAACAAATGGCGAGTTTCACGAGCAAGGCGTCATTTTGGGGATATTGGGTTAACCCTTGTTGTCCAACTTCAATCGCACGGTTAATATCATTGGCGCGCTCCAGAGCGCTGCAATAGATAATCCATGGTTCCGGACTATTTGGCATATTATTGATTTGTGCGCTAAAACAGTCATCAGCTGCTTTGAATTGCTGTTGTGCAAGATGGCTATTAATGTTGGTGGTAAAAGCTGAGAGCAAGTCCGGTTGTAGTAATAACGCGCGTTTTGCTATGTTATTTGCCAATGAGTAACGTTGGCGCTGAAATAGCGCTTCACTGTAGGCCGACAGTACTATTGGATCATATGGCGATTGTTGCAAGATAATTTCGTAAATATGAATAGCAGGCAGGCTGCGGTCTTGCAGTCTAAAGCTGTCGCCTAATTGCAAGAGTAGCTGTGTGTCTAATTCAGTGGGGGAGAACTGCTGCAAACGCTTGATGACGTTCTCATAATTTTTCTGTCGGTAGTCAATATTGCATAGGTCTTGAATAATTTCCATGTTATGAGGATTTAAACTATGGGCCTTGACCAATGTTTGGTAGGCTAGATCTAGTTGGTCATTTTGAATATAGCATTGGCTTAGATCATGGAGCAGGGTGGTATTGTCTGGCTCAAATGCTATTGCGGCACCAAAGTAAGTTATGGCCGTTTTGTACTCGTTATGGATTCTAGCAATGCAGCCTAGCTGCACTAAAGCTTCTAGGCAATGATTGTTACGAACTAGCGCCTGTTCAAAGTAATGTTTAGCTAGTGCTATGTTGTCTTGTTGTAGACTGAGCTGCGCCAGCATCAATGCCGGCTGATCGCTGGTTGGGAACAAATTGTCCGTATTTATCAGATGTAGGCTGGCCTGGTCTAGTTGATTCTCGGATATTAATATACGAGCGTAACTGAGTCGGTATTGAATTTCTTGCGGTGCCACTTCTATTGCTTTAAGTAAGCTTTGATGGGCTAGTGCTTTATTCTCGTTGCTGTGGGCTACTAGACCATAAAGATGTAATGCATCGGCTTGGTTGCCATCAAACGCCAGTACTGATTCGCAACATACGCAAGCTTCTTTAATGTTACCTGCGTGGAAATGTTGAATAGCTTGCTGTAAAATTTGCTCAACGGTTGGCATGGGCTTTATGTTGGCATTTTATTTAGAATTTAGATATTACAAAATAGCTTAAATTTACCAAATAAGTTTAAAGCAGACCTCTTATCTCGTATACGCTTATCTTGTATATAGTAAGTAATGATTATTCCGGCACGTAACGACTAATCGTATCGGTCACTAGAGCAGGGCGTTCACAGTCCTTAATTTCGATAGTTACTCTCACCGTTGATTGGACGCAACCCTTGATTTCTTCCACTTCTATCACTTCAGCTCCGCCTCTAACTTTCGCTCCGACGGGCACAGCGGCGGGAAATCTGACTTTGTTGGTACCGTAGTTAATGTCCATTTTGGTGCCGCGGACATCGATTATTTGCGGCAGAAACCAATACACTAATGAAAGGGTCAAATAACCATGAGCGATGCACTTGCCGAAAGGACCCGTCGCGGCTTTGTTTTCATCAACATGAATCCATTGGTAGTCCCCGGTAGCTTCAGCAAACTTATTAATTCTATTTTGATCTATCTCTAACCACTCGCTATAGCCAAGGTGGAGGCCAATTTTATCGAGTAGTTCAAAAGGGGTTTGTAATACCATTGCCATTATTATTTTACCTTATTAAATCTAGCCTGTTTTATTCGAGGGGCGCTACTATAGCAACTTTTTTACGGGTCGACAGTAGCCTTAGCGGCATTTAAATTTAGACAATATCAATTAATATATAACTAAAAAAAATAAAAATAATTTTTTTATAGTATTAATTATGGATTCCATTATGGAATCTAACTATACCTGGCCCAATGACGATCTCTTTTTTCAGCACTTTTACTACTTTATGACTTGTTGTACGAAAATTTAACTGAGAAGCTGTTTTCTCTCGATTCTCAGCGGTGTCCGTTGAAAATGTTATGTGATTCTCAGTTACTGGAGAAAACAAGCTAAAAATGCGCTTCAGTTAGCTATTTGAACTGACTAATTTCATTTCAAATAGTTATATAAAATTCAATATGCGCAAAAATTGTTGAGCAATATATGACTATACTGTATGTATTGAGGACATTCTTGGCTGTGATCGATTGTGAGTGGATGACAGAACTAGCGTTATTAACACCGAGCCGGAGTAAGCCTGTTTTAAAGCTTTTTTTTAAAGATCAATGTTGTAGGCTTTATGAAGATATTGCTGGTAGATCCGGAAGACAAGTTTTGCTCTGCTACTCGTTCCCTGTTAAAAGACCAAGGCTATGAGTACTTAGAAGTTAACGGTGTTAACGAACTATTGGTGAATATCTTCGACCAACCTGTTGCCGCTGTAGCTATCGGCCACTATCTTTATAATGCCTCCCTAGAAGCAACCGTTAAAATTATCCGTTCTACTGAAGGTCTTGAGGCGTTACCTATCTATTTAGTGACTGAGACTGAACAAATAGGCATTGCCCGTCAGTCTTATGCCGTTGGTTTTACCGAAGTTTACAACTGTCAAGAGCTAAACCTGTTGAGTGAGAGCTTCGAGCGCATTCATCATTTTCACAACAAAGTTCACGAAGGTAAGGTGCTCTACGTAGAAGCTAATGACGCTAAAGCTGAAGACGTATTAACAGTATTAAATGGTATTCACTTACGTGTTTTTCATTACAAATCCGTCGAAAAAGCGTTGGATGTGCTTAACCATACCCACTTTGATTTAATTATTACAAGTCTAATCGCAGGCGGTGAGCTCACTGGCCAGTATATGATTCGCTGTGTGCGCAACCATATTAATGTGCAAAAAAAACGTATTCCTATTATCGTTTTGTCCGGGTTGTATGACTCAGCTCGTCAGATTGAATGCTTTAATCTTGGTGCTGATGATTATGTGCAAAAAGACTGTATTAAGCATGAGTTATTACCTCGAGTTAGTAGCGTATTAAGTAAGAGTGAACTGATAAGTGGTCTAAAACAGCAAGCTAAAATACTGCAACGTTTTGCTATCTATGATTCGTTAAGCAACTTGTATAATCGCCGTGGTTTGATGGAAGTAGCGCCTAGCATTATACGCGAAGCCTTTACTCAACAGTTGCCCTTGTCCTTATTGATTATTGATTTAGATTACTTTAAAGAAATTAATGATTTCTATGGCCACACCGAGGGCGACAACGTTATTAAAGCAGTTAGTAAAATATTTATGTCCAACCTTAAGGAAATTGATATTCCGGCACGCTGGGGCGGCGATGAATTTGTCGTATTGTTACCAAACTGTGATTTAGCAGAAGCTCGAACGGTCGGTGAAAGGTTGCTACTCAAGATACGTGGTATTAGACCCGATTCAAACCTGTCGTGTTCTATTGGTGTGGTACAGTCTAACAACAAAAAAATCGAATCCATCGAAAATTTAGTTGATGAGGCGGATAAGGCACTTTATAGGGCTAAGGGGCAAGGCCGTTCCCGTGTTGAGACACGGCAGTTGTTATCTGAAACGCGATTAGGGTCGCATTAATTTATTATCAGTATTAAGTAAAAAGTAGAAAAGTAAAAAGCGAGAAGGAAGAAGTATATGTTACGTGGTACAGGTTCAAGTCCAGAAGATTGTTACGCGAGTGTTAACCATATACCGGGAGTGAAAGGATTCCCTTTCGTTGGTAATCTGTTTGATTTAAAGGGCAATTTTGAACATTTTTTAAGTGATCAATATGAAAACTATGGGCCTTTGTCTCGGATTGGTATGGTTGGGCATGATGGGTTATTGGCACTTGGTCCTGAGTTGTCTGAAGAAATCTTTTTAAATCGCGATGGTAATTTTTCCACCAAGCTAGGTTATAGGGATTCGATCGGTTTGTTTTACCGTAGTGGTTTGTTATTACATGATTCTGATGAACATAAAAAACGTCGTCGTTCTACGCAATCTGTATTTAAGAATGCCATTTTGGTTGAGCATTTGCGAATCATGAACGAGGTGTTTGCGCATCATCTGGATTCATGGAAAAATGAAAACTACCTTCTATTTTATCAGCAAGTGAAGTCCGTGCTGTTATCTGTTGCGGCAAGAATCTTTTTGGGCATTGAGGAATTAGGTGGCAAGACCGATTTAATCAATGAGGCTTTTATTAATGTTACCGAAGGTATGTTGTGTATTTTTACCATAGATGTACCTGGTTTCAAGTACCATCGTGCTATGAATGGTAAGCGTCCGCTTGATCATTTCATGTATGACATGATTAGTGAACGACGCGCTAACCCAGGCGCTGATATGTTTAGTCAGCTCTGTATTGAAAAGGATGAGAATGGTAATTATCTTGCTGATGAAGATATTGTTGCGAGTATTAATTTCTTGATGTTTGCTGCTCATGACACCACAAGTAGCGCGCTATCTCATATGGTTATGCTACTGAGTTCTCACACTGAATGGCAAGAGCGTTTGCGAGAAGCAGCGAGAGAGTTGGAAAAACCTGTACTTGAATATCAAGATCTCGACAAGCTAGTAGATTTTCAGCTAGCTTTTATGGAAACGCTGCGGCTTTATCCTTCTGCACCGATACTTGCACGGGCGACGTTAAATGACTGTAGCTTAGGGGGATATGATTTACCAGCAAGAACGTTCGTGAGTACATGTCCCGGTTTTAATCATCGCATGGCCGAGTGGTGGGATAACCCTAATCTATTTGACCCAGAGCGATTTGCACCAGAACGGGCAGAGCATAAACGTCATTCATTTAACTACGTCCCGTTTGGTGGGGGCGTGCACAAATGTATTGGGATGCACTTTGCTAAAATGCAGGTGACGGCATTTATGCACCAACTGTTATTGCGTTATCGTTTTAAAACATTTGCTAACTATGTACCAGATTTGCAGGCTATCCCTTTGCCAAAACCCAAGGATGACCTACCCATTATTATTGAGCGTATTCAACATCAAGTCAGAATAGCCCATCATTGAGTTATTGACTGATATTGATGGCGGGTTTTGTGTCATTATTGGATGGTTGCTAGTTAGGTGTCAGCTAAGGCCAACTAATGCATTTATAGTGAATATACAGTGTAGTACCGACATAATGTAACACCGATATGCCTAAGAAACCTATCCATCAACGCCTTTTCCAGTTAGCAAAACACAAATTTAGGCACTTCTTTGGACTCGATCTAGCTAAGCGCGAGATTGAACTTAACTTTATTTTTAGTCAATCGCGACGAGGTAAACGCCCCGTTCTAAACAAGACGGAAATCGTTGAAGAGTTTACGGCATTTGGCTTAGAAGCTGAAGGTGTATTACGGAAAGCACTACGCGATTTAGAACAAGCCAATAAGTCCAAGATTAATGGTTTTAAACGGTTTGGTTTTAATAAGATATATTTAACTCGAACATATCCCACATTAGTCCGGTTGCAAAACAAGTATCGGATAGACGGTAGAATACCTGATGACAATGTACGTAAGGATGAATTAGAAAAATCAATTCGAATACTTGAAGAGTTCATTATTTCATACCAACATTGTTTCAGTTTTTTTTATGGCATGCCGAATTGGATCTATGTTTTCCTCGGCAAAGATATTAGCATCTGTGCGGTTCGAATATTTGAGTTGACTGAGATGCTGCAAGAATTTCGTGCGCTACGCTATATGCCTCTGCCGGCCAATTTTTGGGCCAGTGTGAACAAAGTATTTCATGTTATGAATGTTTATGAATCGGTAGATAAAGCATTGCCGACGATAAAATCGCAGATGCATAACCATAAAACCACCGATGAATCGGTTAGTTTACAGCACTTATTTATCAATATTCAGCTTTTTGGGTATTTCGACACGTTGAACTTTCCTACCGAGTATTTCGTCTATCTAAAATCGCTGATCAGAGAACAACGTCGTTTATTAACAGCAGAAACCATCGAAAATCTTGGTGAACAGAAATGGTCACAAGAAACTCTATTTGTAAGCAGTGAACAAAAGCGATGTCCGCGAATAGAAGATGAGGTGAATGCAGATCAGTTACCAGGTTGGAAAATATGTATCCAACCGCTACGAGTGAATATCCTGAAGAACTATATCGATTTGATGGAAGCTGTTGGCAAAAATGACCTAGCTAATGTAAATACCCGCTTGTTCAAACGTTTGCCTATGCAAGAGCGAGTGACATTTATGATGTTGCTGAACGCGAGCTTAAAACTGCCGCGTGAGTATAATTACCAAACGGCAAAGCCTGTGGAGTTAACGCTCTTTGTTGGTTTTAGAGACTGTTACGCTATTTATAGCCGTGGCTCAGTCGATCAAAGAGAACCTCAAACACTGAAAGAGACCTTTGAAGCTCGAAAAAAGTTTATTGCTAAAAAAAGTCAGCATAGTTCATCAGACACCATGTGGTATTTATTAAATGACAGTAAGCAATATCTCATTTTGCAATCTGATGAAACACCAGCGACGGTTTCGTTAGCTATTGGCCGACCTATGGTATATCGTTATTCTGGCACCAGTAACGTGTTAGCACTAGGTATTGTGTCTCGCCTCGAACGTCGAGCGAGTAATCGGTTTGTCGTGCATATTCGTAAATTGGCTCATCATGCGGAAGCTGTGAGTTTTACTGAGCTAGCCCACGAGGCTGACTGGTCGGAAGCAGAAAGCACTGGTATTCACTTGGGCCGACCGGCTATTGTGGAGAGTTCAGATAAGATACCGACGACGGACGCAGAGAATGATAAAACACCCACATCGGAAAAAAGTGCTGAGAGAGTTAAGGCACAAAAACTGCCTGCGTTGATTGTACTTATAGGTAATACATGGCACCTAATGTTAGTGAATCAGATTGAATATTTTAACGGGAAGCCCATTTTACTTTACCGCGGTTTTTCTAGTCGTGAGCAAAAGGTTAATGCAGCTGGGACCACATCACATGGAGTTATTTCAAGTGAAGCCGTTCGATGCTCTTTAGGTAAGCTCGTCACCTCAACAGTTGAATTTACACTATTTGAATTGGTGGGTGATGAAGTTTGTTTCCCCCCAACTAAGTCTGTAATGACCAATTAATGTAAGTACTGAATCAATGATAAAGATAGTACACCTTATAGTGTTGCCGTTGAGTATCACTTTATTTTCGATAGGTCATTATGTTATGGCACAGGATAACTGCCAAACACTGATTGATCGAACCGAAGCGCGCCAAGTATTTTTGGAACGACAACAGAACCAATTTGAAAGTAAGTCCCCCCAAATTAATCAAGCAGTTATAGACAATATTGTCATTGTACGCCACGAGATTTTTGACGAAACCAATCCCAAGGAAAGTGGGCGTTTGTACAGGCTAGCCAATGACATGCATATACTTACCCGTGAAAATGTTATCAAAAGGCAGCTGACTTTTAAAACAGGAGACCAGTTAAATTATACTATATTAGAGGAATCGGAACGTATTTTACGTCGTTCGCGTTATCTCGTTGATGCTTGGATTATACCGTTTCGACAATGCGATGAGCGCGTTGATATCCTGGTTATGACACGTGATGTTTGGTCACTTACCCCTAAATCATCTTATACGAAGCGTGGTGATCAAGAAATATTTACGTTAACGGTGAGTGAGGTAAACTTGTTTGGACAAGGTAATGCTGTGTCGGTGGGTAAAACCAAGAACGAAGAAACCGATAGCAGCTTTCTTGAGTTTCATAGTCCCTATGTCATGGACACAGGTATTGATTTCACTTATCACATCACTGACGGTGACACATTAGATTTTCAGTCTGCTCAACTGCGTAAACCTTACCGATCTGTATATGATCGATGGCGTGCGAGCCTGGCGGTTTCAGAACGAGATCGTATTGGTTATCAGTATTACCAAGGGGAACAGATAATTGCCTATGATGAAGAACGTTCTTTTTTTAGTATCAGTGGTGGTTTATCGCAAGGCCTAAGAGACAACTGGGTTAAACGACTGAGTTTTGGCATTGTGTCACGAGAGTATGACTTTGATAATGTATTTATTGAAGTTGACAGTAGTATCTGCCCGACATTTGATTGTCTTAGCTCGACCTTGGTAGATTCTCCAGATAGTAGTCGTCGGCAAGTGACTATGTTAAATACGGTAGATGATCGAACACAGGTTTACCCTTGGATAGGGTATCAGTTTTTCAGTCATCGCTATAAGAAGATGTATAATATTGACAAGATTTACCGCGTCGAGGACATTTTTTTAGGTACGTCTTTGGGCCTATCGTTTGGTTATTCCTCTGAGTCCATGGGAGCGACGTCAGACCAAGTCGTGCTAAACATGGTATTAAGAAATACGCCGCTGTTGGTTGACAAACATCTACTACGTTACACTTGGTCAGCCACTGTCAATTGGGATAGAGATATAGACGAGGTGGAAAATCTAAAGGCCGCATTTAATGCCCAATATTATTGGATGCATTCAAGCAATCGCAGAACTTACTTAGCACTGGCCGCAGACTATGGTAAAAACCTGACTATTGATAACGTTTACCGGCTAGGTGGTAACAATGGGTTGCGCGGCTATCCCAGCTATTATCAGTTTGGTGATCGGCGCTTGGTATTCAGCGCTGAAGAACGTATATATAGCAGTAAACATTATTGGAACTTAGTTCGCGTTGGGGGCGCACTATTTTTCGATGCAGGTCGTGCATTTTTTGCTGATGATCGATGGCGGGTAACTGAAGATAGTCGATTAGATGATTTAGGTGTGCTGACCTCAGTGGGGATTGGCTTGCGATTAGCTTCTAACCAGGCGGAGCTATCAAGTATTGTTCATGTTGATCTTGTCTTTCCTCTTGATAAAGGGGCTTTTAGCGAGAATTTTATTGGTGATGAGGTTGATGATATGCAGTTTAATATCACCATCAAATCGACTTTTTAGCGGGTATATCAGTCCAACTCAATGGACGGTTCGCAATCTATCAATATGGGCTAAGGCATCATGTACCGCATTAGTCACCTTTTCAGCTGACCCTATTGCGGTAACCCAGGTATTTTCTAGAACTTCCGTATCATTATCCGATAACACGACCATCGGCGTTTTATCAACAAATGGATTGGCCCGCAGCTTTTCACAGATCGACTGATATTGCGCTGAACTTGAGGTATCGATAACGATAACATCAGGATTAATAATACTGGCTACTTCACTGCATAATTCGATGCCTGGCACTGTTGTGACATCCATATTTTGTTGTTCGAGACTGCAGATACAATCTGCCAAGATGGTATTTTGTT
>JANQMK010000335.1 GCA_028280085.1 Pseudomonadales bacterium | reverse complement strand
TAGGGCTGTTTTCTAAGAATACGGGTAAAACTCAGCAAGATTATAGTCTTTTGCTATAGTGAAGATAAATAGTTTTGGTTCGTAGTGTACTATTTTGCGACCTATGTCATGTTAAGTTAGTCTACTCGATTCAAAAAGCTGGCCAGAGCGCGGTTTTTGTGGTGTTTGCAAGTGAAAAAGATATGAGACGTACTGTTCTTCTGAAAAAATAACGACAAACCAGAATCATTTAACCTTTGTTTGCATAATGGCTGTAATGTTTTCTTTAGGTCATAGCCCAAAAACTAAATCTAAAAAAATTAAAATGGGACAGGCATCATTTGCATGGTCAGAATGTATGGCAAGACATCATAGCAGAATATTAACTATACATAGATCAATAAGTCGTTTGGCTTTGTGAGAGCGAATGCCAGGCATCGAACCATTTGTCCCAGATGATTTCAGTTGGGCTGGTTCAATCGGTAACTTCGCCGCTGCAATCGATAAACGTATCGCCCTATTGTCCAATCTCATAGGCGATGATGACAATCGAGTTTAAGAAAAACTAAATAGTAAGTCTTATAAAAAACATATCGCTGGCGTTATTGAATCTGCATAAGTATTAAATGCAAAAATATTTCCTAAAAAAATGGCTTATGAAAATCAGTGAGCTACCTTCGGTGATATCGAAGATACTTCAAGAGATTTAGTGAATCCTTAATGTCTGTTTAACCTAGGATAGGTGAATTCCATCAACTAAAAGCCACACCTTTGCTGTCTCACAATCTGAAGATCACCCATAAGACTTCGTTCGCTGTCATTGAAAACTATCAATTATAAACAGTCCACCAAATTCACCATGCCATGACAAATACTACAAAAGCTTATCTATTTGTGTAGGCCCTTCTGGCGATAAACGTGAATAGCTTTCCGCAACGCTCGTTGGAAAAAAGATTCAATACTCGATCAATTATGAATTTTATATGTCACGCTTGCAGGCTAGAAATGTTATGTTATAACATAACATTATGCTGCATCGACATAAATGAACATCGACGTAAGTTAATTAGGTAACTGGTACCATGAATTTGTTTTAATAAAGAACAAGAAACGTAACTCCTTAACTTGTTTGTCTACTAACGTTATTTTGAGGTGAAATATGGGTATTCGCAAAACAGCTAAATATTTCAGTTTGGTTTCACTCGTGACTTTTACAGCAGCCTTATCTACACCAGCTATGGCTGCAACGGGTGGTGGTCATTCCGATATAGAGGTAGCCGTTGAGAATGGGAAAATTGTTGTCGAAAATGGCATCTTGCTTCGCAACGGTTACCGGCTATTTGAATCGGAATTTGGTGAACTTGGCAATCCATATGGCACAGACGAGCCGGGTTTTGAACTTGATGACGGCAATTTTTCTCCAGGTCAGATACTTGGCTTAGAAGCCAAAGCGGCGCTGAGATACTGGAATGGTAGTCAGTGGGGTGTTCCGGTCAACGACGAGTTCATAGAGGTTATTGACAGTCTTTCAAATAGTTTCTCTATTGAAGGCCAATTTCTCTCAGGTGGAAGCGGTGTGATCGATGCAGCTGATGATGAAGGTGGGGTACATTCCCATGTCGATTTTGAAATTGGCTCAGGGGCAGGGACGCCAACCACAGGTGCTTACCTGATTGAATTAGCATTGCTTGGCTTTGAATCGGATTTTATCACCAAAGCCTATACTGACTCAGATAACTTTTACATTGCCTTTAATTTGGGGCTTGATGAGGACGCTTTTGAATCATCGGTTGATGCGCTTGCACCCGTGCCCCTACCTGCTGCGTTGCCTTTGATGCTGAGCGGGCTTTTGGGCATGTTTGCTATTGCTCGTCGTAGAACAACTAAGCACGTTAGTTAATTGGGCGTGTTAATTAGTGTTTTCAGGTTCAACTCCGTGACTGTTGTTTGACTGTGAACCAAGCAAGTATCGACTTTCGTTCGGTACTTGCTGTTTTTTTTCACGGAACTTTTTTAACGGAACTTTTTTTAACGGAACTCTTTTCAACGTTGCTTTTTTCCACCGTACCTTTTTCCATAGTACTTTTTTCAATGGAACATAGCCTATATTGTTGAATGGCACATATTGCTGAACATGCATTACTGAACATGCTTGGTAAGATTAATTTGGTGTGTTCTTAGACGGTATGTTCCCATATTAAGTTGGGTTACAACATGAAATCAACTATTTTCGCGCTGTCTTTAGGGTTGGTTTTAGGCTTGATACCCGTTACTGCAACGGCTGCGCATTCAGACATTTGGATCACGCTGGATAATAACCAGATTGTGGTATCGAGTGTGGACTTGGAATCTGGCGAGCCTATAAACGTCGACCAGACAACGGGTCGCCTCTTATTTCTCGGAGATTTTAGCGACCTGGGCCAAGGTCCACAAGGTACCGATGATCCGGGTTACCAGGCCCAATCAGGCGTCTTGCAAGCCAATGCTATCCTGAATTATCGTGCGGTGGGGATTATGCAGTTCTGGACTGGTAATACCTGGAGTAATACCGTCGGTAATCAAGAACAAATCAGTTATTTCGATGCACTGGGTGGCGAGACGATATGGACGGTGTCCGGTGTGTCACAGGCCGAGGGCGTTATCGATCAGATCGCTTCAGACGGCAGTGTCCATGCTCACCTTGACTTTGAGGTTACAAATGCTGGCTCGTTGCCGGTCGTCGGTGCCTATATGGTCGATTTAGAATTGTATGTAACGGATGGGGTGGGTGGCCCTATTGTGCATACCACCTCTGAACCCGTTCGTATTGCCTTTAATTTTCAACTGAGCGAAAGTGATTTTAATGCTGCAATTAATGCATTGGTAAATCCTCTGTCAATCGCTGATGAAGAGGAGATACCCGTATTACCGCTTTGGGCAATGTTTTCTCTCGGCGCTTCGCTTATGCTGATACGTTTTAAAACCGATAAAAGGAAAAAGTCTGTGTAAATTTCTCTTGGGGTTCACAGCTTCGTTTGACACAAATTAAACTAACTCATCACCATTACTCTCATGCCCCAGACACGTTAGCTGCCAGGCATAATAGTTAGTTTCCTGACATAATCAGTATTCCCGCCGCGCCCTCGACTCTTTCATCCTCGACCTCGGGCGCAGTTGTTAGCTTGGCAATGGCTTTATTCAGTTCCGTCGCGGCTAGGCCTTGGTTGAGTACAATAATAAATGGATCTGAAGCTTGATATTTGTAGTCGCCTGAATTGACCGTGACATCTGAGAATACCTGCATTTCAAACATATAGGCACCAACGGCGGGATTGCCATGCCGGACGCTACTGTCATAATCTCGTTTGTTTAGCGCACAGTTGCTTGCGCCGTCTTGTAAACAAAAGTCTACGTGAGAATGCACTGCGCCGCTTTCATCTGCTCGATCGAGAATTAAAGACGTTGGACCTGAGACACCGTTTGAGCTAATGACCGTTCCACTCCCATAAAATGCAATCTCTTCTTCAGAGCCGTTGAGAATGATTTCTAGAGGGATCACACCAAATATTCTGATGGCCTCATTGTTTGGGGTGGTTGACATCCAATCCTCTTGCTCGACGCTCCAAAACTGCAAAGAGCCTAATATCCGATAGAGTAATTGTTCTCCCTCTACCAGATGTCCTGTAGCCACCACCCAGCCGGGGTCGT
>JANQMK010000327.1 GCA_028280085.1 Pseudomonadales bacterium | reverse complement strand
GCAGAGGTGTGGATGGTTTTTTTGAGTGTGGAACGGCTGAGTGTATTAGATAATTTTTTTGAACTCGGTGGACATTCCCTCTTGGCAACGCAAGTCATTTCGGCGCTAAGAGATCGTTGCCAATTAGACTTGGGATTGAAAGCGATATTTGAAGCACCCACCGTTGAGCAGTTAGCCAGCTATATTGAAAATCAATTGCTGACTCATCACATTAGTATCGCCCCGCCACTAGAGCCAGCCGAACGCGACAATAGAATACCCTTGTCTTTTGCTCAACAACGGCTTTGGTTTATTGATCAATTAGAACCTGGCAGTACTGCCTACAATATGCCAATGGCATTTCGCCTTCAGGGTGAACTTGATATAGGAAAATTATCTGTAGCAATTAATACAGTTGTTACCCGCCACGAGAGTTTACGCACGACTATCTCAACCGATAACGGCCAGCCTTATCAAGTCATTCATGAGGTAGAGACGTTAACGTTCGCAGTTGTAGACCTGATGCAAGAACTAACGGGTACAAGTACTGGCTTAACTGACGGTTTAGCTAGCGATGCAGCCGCTATCGAACGGTTAGCACAACAAAAAGTGGCTGATGAAGCCCTACTGCCATTTGATTTAGCGGAGGGGCCTCTGTTTCGAGTTAGCTTGTTAGCCTTAGCGGATACCGACCATGTACTGATGGTTACTCTACATCATATCATTGCTGACGGTTGGTCTATGGAAGTAATGATGAAAGAAGTCGTGGCAGGTTATCAACAACTAATGGCTAACGAGACTATTCATTTACCCCAGCTGTCTATTCAGTATGCCGATTATACCTACTGGCAGCGTCGTTGGCTTGCTGGCGATGCGTTAGAACGCCAGCTGAATTATTGGCGTGTCACGCTTGCCGGAGCGCCTGATTTGTTACGTCTGCCGACTGATCGGCCTCGACCAGCGGTGCAAACTAGCCGTGGTGCAGGCTATGACTTTGCTATCGATTCAACACTGACTGCGAAAGCGCGAGCGTTTTGTCAGGAAAGAGATGTTACGCTATTTATGTTGTTATTGGCGGCTTATAAAATATTATTGGCGAAGTACTCAAACCAATATGATGTCGTTGTCGGTATACCTGTCGCAGGTCGTAATCATTCCAAGGTTGAAGATTTAATTGGTTTTTTTGTTAATGCTTTAGTGATTAGAACGAATTTGTCGGGCAATCCTAAGGTGGAGGATTGTCTGAGCGCGGTAAAAGCAGCAACATTGGGTGCTTTTTCTCACCAGGAGGTACCCACTGAAGCTATTCTTGATGCTTTGGAGATAAACCGCAGTGCGGCCTATAGCCCCTTGGCTCAAGTGGGTTTTAACTATTTGCCTCAGCGTGCTAAGCAAAACGATGTGGTTATCGAAGGCTTGGATATATCGCCTTTTTTTAGCGATACCGTCACGGCAAAATACGATTTAATAGTATCGTTTTACGATACCGGCGAGCACTTGGTAGGTGGTGCAGAATATCGCACAGATTTATTTGATGAATCAACTATTCAGCAAATGATGCAGCATTTCAGTGTGTTGTTAACTGCTTTAATAGATTCCGTTGACAATCAAATTAACAATTTAGCGCTGATTGGTGATGAAGAGCTGTATCGTGTGCTTGAACTATCGCCAGATAAATACCAAGCGATACATCCATTGACAGCCATGCAACGCGATTTATATTTAGCATCGGTAGTCAATCCTGATACTCGTCAGAATAGTTTGGGTTATGCCATTAATATTACCAGCCATATGGATATGGCATTATGGCGTGAGGTATTACAACAAGTTGCTAATCACTTCTCTATTCTACGTACTGAGATAGTGGTTAGTGATAAGCCCTATACTGACACCGCATATCAAGCAGTGAGACATCAAATTGATATTGATCTCGACATCATTGATTGGAGCGATCGTGATATCAGTGATCAAGAGGTTACTAGCTATATCGATAACTACATCTATCGAACCTACAATATCCATACCGATTCACTGTTCAATTATTTGATGATTAAATTGGGGGCGGAGCGTTACGTATTGGTATTAGCAACGCACCATGCACTACTGGACGGTATTGGTATTATGGCTCATATCCTATGTGCAGCGGGTTGTTATGAAGCTGCTGTTCAAGGCGGTGACTTAAAAGGTCGTTTGCGGGCTGAAGACGATAAGTTCCCTGAGTACATTGCGTTTAATCGTTGTCATTTTGATACACCCGCTGTAAATCAGTTTTGGCAGACGAGTCTGGCTAATGTAGAACCTTTAGATATACCTGGTAGTTCTTATTTGGCAGAGTCTGTTGGTAAGATATCAAAAACACTGGAAATAGATGATGCACACTGGGCCAAAATAAAACAATACTGTTTTAAAAAACGTATCACACCGTCGTTATATTTTAAAGCGATTTACGGTTTGTTACTGAAGCTTTATTGTCGCCCAACGGCTGACTTTCAGGTGCATGAATTTACCAGTGGTCGGCCCAGCGGCCATGAGCTTTCACTAGGGTGCTACTATCAATCGATTCCTTGTTTATTTCAACTTGCCAAACTGCAGTCCGATACGCCAGTAGATGAACTATTCCTTGCGATAAAGCAATTTCAGGAGTCGATTAAAGAGAATCAGTATGTTTCAATATTTCAACAACGTCAGTTGTTCAAACAGGGTCGATTAAATTTTTCCTATAACCTCGTCAATATGACTGATTCGGGCACGTTCCTTGGCAAAGAAGAGCGTTACCGCAAGCGTTACACGCCCGACGCTGATGGTGTCATTCAATTTTTAGTTCGTATTGGTGTAAAGTCGTTGCAGATTCATTTAGATTATCCTGGTGAATTATTTGATGACAATGGTTTTCTGCAACGGGTCGAACATGTTAGCCGACAGCTCATTGGCGGCATTGATACTTTAGCTGAGTTAGATTATTTAGTAGATAGTGAGCGGCAAGCGCTATTGAGTCGAGAACCTGGTCAGTTTAATGGTTCTGTGAAGCGGTACGATGGTGTTAATTCGGTGCAAGTGTTATTTGAGCGTCAGGCCGAACAGACCCCAGATAATGTGGCATTAATCGTTGGCTCACAGCAACTGTCGTATCGCGAATTGAACGCGAGGGCTAATAGCCTTGCACACTATTTACGTGAAAAATCCATTGGTAGCGGTTCTCGGGTCGCTATTTGTTTAAAGCGTTCTGTCGACATGATGGTAGCAGTACTGGGTGTCATAAAGTCTGGCGCTGCTTATATTCCAATGGATGCAAACTATCCTCGTCAACGTTTAGCGTTCATGTTGGCTGATAGCGCCTCGCCATTGTTAATTACTCAGCGTAGTGTACTGGCTGATGGCTTGGCAGATGTATTAGATGCGGATCGAGATAAATACACTGCTAGCTTGTTAGTCATGGATGAAGACGAAGAAAAAATATCGAGTTTGTCTAGTGCAAATCCCGATAATATAACCCAGCTGGATGACCGCCTCTATTATATATACACATCAGGTTCGACCGGTCAGCCTAAAGGTACCGGTGTGAAACATCGAGGTGAAGTGAATTTGTTACAGTGGTACGCCTCGGAATTCGCAATTAGTGCCGACGATAAGGTGCTAATTATTAGTGCTTTTGGTTTTGATTTAACGCAAAAGAATTTATTTGCAGCATTGACTCAAGGTGGTACAGTGATATTACCTGATGTTGATGATTATGACGCAGACTATTTTATTGAACTCATTGCCGAGCATAGTGCGACGTTAATGAATTGCGCGCCAAGTGCTTTTTATCCTCTAGTGCAGTGTTGTGATGATTTTGGTAAATTGGCCAGCCTACGTTTGCTGCTATTCGGTGGTGAGCCAATTCATTTATCTGGATTATCCAAATGGATATACCATGATAGTTTTCATTGCGAAGTCGTCAACATGTACGGTCCAACGGAATGCACTGATATCGCCGCCTTCTACCGGATTACTGACATTCGTACCCAGCTTGAAACCAAGGATGCGATTATACCAATAGGGTATCCCAACGATAATGTACAACTCTATGTGCTTAACGAAAACGGGCAGCTAGTGCCGCCTGGTATTGCTGGCGAACTCTATATCGCCGGAGACGGTATCGGTGTGGGCTATCTTAAACGTGGTCAACTTACTGGCGAAAAATTTAGGAAAAACCCTTTTGGTGAAGGCTTGATATACCGTACTGGAGATATCGTGCGTTTTAAGCCAGATGGAGCATTACCTACGGCACCGTTAGAGTATCTTGATCGTGTTGATTTTCAAGTCAAAATACGAGGCTTACGTATTGAATTGGGTGAAGTTCAGTTCGCGTTGCGTCAGTTGCATAATGTAGATGATGCAATTGTATTGGTAAAAGAAGATGTACTAATAGGTTATGTGATAGGTGACACCGTTTCGATAGGCTCAGACAATTGGCGTTCTACACTGAGTCACTATCTTCCTGACTACATGATCCCACATCAACTAATCGGGTTATCCCAGTGGCCGTTGACGCCAAATGGTAAAGTAGATCGGCAAGCGCTGTTGGCAATGGGTAGTCAAGCAGTAGTAACCGCACCATTTGTCGCACCGGCATCGGAACTGGAAAAAGCTGTTGCCGATATTTGGTGTGATCTACTCAATGTGAGCCAGGTAGGAGTTAATGATAATTTCTTTGAACTGGGAGGGCACTCATTATTGGCCACCCAAGTTGCGGCTCGCATACGTGAGGCATTTGATGTTGACGTCTCTTTGCGTAGCTTATTTGATACGCCAACGGTGGCTGGTATTGTCCGTGAAGTACAATATAAACAGCAGCAGGGACAGCGGATAAATGCGCCTGAATTAACGCCTAAGCCGAGAAATAGCGATGGTAGTGCGACAGGTCTACCATTATCTTTTGCTCAGCAACGATTGTGGTTTATCGATCAACTGCAACCAGGTAACTCTGCTTACAATATGCCGATGGCTTTGCGCATTGAGGGCGAACTCAAGCTCGATGTGCTCAAACAAGTTATTAATGCCTTGGTAAAACGTCACGAGGGTTTGCGCACAGTATTTGAAACCAATGATGGTATAGGCTATCAGGTCATCCAGCCCTATCGTGAATGGGACATTGAAAGCGATGACATCTCGACACTCGCGGCTGATCGGCAAGCGCATGAAGCACAACGCTTGATAGAAGAGGAGGCCGCTAAACCCTTTGATTTGCAGACTGGGCCATTATTTAGAGTTCGTATACTCCGTCTATCGAATAATGATCAGGACATGTCTGTTCATGTGCTAATGGCAACTATGCATCATATTATTGCAGATGGCGTTTCATTGAATGTGCTTACCAAAGAACTAGCTTTGCTTTACTTGTCCTATAGTGAAGGTAATCCGTCGCCCTTGCCGATAAATACGCTGCAATATGCGGATTTTGCTACGTGGCAACGAGAGTGGCTGCAGGGCGATATATTGGCGTCGCAAATTCAATATTGGCGTGATAACTTACATAAAGTCCCGCCGTTAGACCTGCCCGCTGATAAAGTGCGTCCTCCTCTGATGACATTTAGTGGTGCAGATCATGAATTTGCTATCGCGCGTGACATTAGCGACCAACTACGTAGCTTAGGGCTAGGGGCAGGTGCCACGCCTTTTATGACACTATTAAGTGCCTTTAGTGTTTTAATTGCCCGGTTAAGTGGCCAAGATGACTTTTGTATTGGTACGCCGACTGCCAATCGCAATCGAGCCGAGATTGAAAATATGGTTGGTTTTTTTGTCAACACGCTTGCTCTGCGTATAGATACATCGGACGAGCCGACCTTTTTAGAATTACTGCAACGTGTGCGCAGTGTTACCTTGGGTGCACAAGATAATCAAGACCTGCCATTCGAGCGAGTGGTGGAAGAGGTAGGGGTCACACGTGCGTTAGATCGCTCGCCGCTGTTTCAAGTCTCTTTTAATTATCAGCAAACAAGCCACGATATGGAAATGGCAACGTCAGATATCATTATCAGCGCCATTACACCAGAATTTAAGGCAATGAAGGACGATTTGTCACTGACGGTGGTTGAATCCGACTCGCAACTTCATTGCAGTATGGGGTATCGAACAGACTTGTTTGAGGCGAGCACGATCGAAAGAATGGCTGGCTATTTTACAACATTGCTAGCGTCAATTGCCCAAGCCCCGTCAAAACCCATTGGTCATTATTGTTTACTATCGGACGAGCAACAAAAATCACTAATAGCGGGAAATAATGAGACTACTGTTAATAATCCCGAACTGCCGGCATATCAATTGATAGAACAGCAGGTGGAGAAAGCACCCCATCACGTTGCATGCCAGTTTGGCGAGACTGCCATGACGTATGATGAACTAAATAGTCGTGCTAACCAACTGGCCCGATATTTAATTGATAAGGGTATTAGTGAAGGTGATATGGTGGGTGTTTGTGTGTCCCGTTCTAATCATATGTTGGTAGCTTTGTTGGCGGTATGGAAATCAGGAGCTGCTTACGTGCCGCTTGATCCAGACTACCCACTAGCGAGGACGCAGTATGTTATTGAGTCCGCAGCGCTTAATGTTATTGTGAGTGAAGAGGAATTGCTAGCCAAGCTGCCTGCCGCTAATGAAAAATATATTTGTATTGATCGCGATGAAGTAGAAATTGCAAGTAAAGACTCAACTAATCTGAATAGTCAAATTAGTAGTGATAGGGCGTTGGTTTACACGATTTTTACCTCAGGCTCAACCGGCAAACCCAAAGGTGTCGTTATTTCTCACCGCGCGTTTACTAATTTTTTGTGCGGCATGAAGAATACTGTTGGCATGGAAGTGGATGACGTATTATTAGCGGTTACTTCACTATCATTTGATATCGCCGGTTTAGAATTATTTTTGCCGTTAATGTATGGAGCCAAGGTAATCATAGCGAGCCGTGCTGAGGCGATGGATGGCAATGAATTGGCAAGCTTGATACAAATACATAGCGTTAACACCTTACAGGCGACTCCGGCGACTTGGCATTTGCTGGTTAACACTGCTTGGAGTGCTCCGCAGCTTGATAAACCATTTAAAGGTTTATGCGGCGGAGAACCGCTGCCGCCAAAGTTGGCTAGCGAACTGGTAGAGCGTGGGGTCAGGCTGTTTAATATGTATGGTCCCACTGAAACAACAGTTTGGTCTTCTGTCTATGAGGTGGTCGAGGATAATGGTAGCTCGGTACCGATTGGTCGCCCGATTGATAATACACAGCTTTATGTACTCGACCAGCAAATGAGACCAGTGCCAATCGGTATGACTGGTGAGCTTTATATTGGTGGTGTGGGTCTGGCAGAAGGTTATTTGGGGCGCGATGATCTAACAGCTGAACGCTTTATTGCTAATCCTTTTTTTCAGCTAGAAGGTGCACATTCACAGCTAATTTATCGTACTGGTGACCTTGCACGTTATTTGCCGGATGGTAATTTACAATGCTTGGGACGTATTGATCACCAGGTAAAAGTGCGGGGTTTTCGTATTGAACTGGGCGAGATTGAAAGTGCTCTTATTCGTCACGCTGGGGTGCAAGAGGGGGTGGTGGCAGCCGTTGAAATCGCACCAGGCAATCATATCCTAGTCGGTTATGTGGTACCGAAACATGAGCAGGTTAGCGTCACTGAACTGCAAGTTTACTTGAAGCAAACATTGCCAGACTATATGGTGCCGAGCGCTTTCGTTATGTTGTCGCAACTGCCGTTAACGGCTAATGGAAAAATTGACAGAAAGGCGTTACCCAAACCTGAGGGAATGCTGGAAAGTAGTGCCGCCTATCTTTCACCACGCAATGAAACTGAAGAAAAGTTAGTAGCGATATGGCAGGCCGTGTTACCGGTTGAACAAGTGGGTGTGTTAGACAACTTTTTTGAAATAGGAGGACATTCGCTGTTAGCCGTGCAAGTAGTGTCACGGGTCAGGGAAGAGTTTGCTGTTGAAATTCCTCTTAGTGCATTATTTGATGTACTTACCGTTGAAGGGATGGCGAAGTACATCGAATCTGCGGTATGGGCATTGGAAGGTGGGGCTGAGCGCGAAGCTGATGATGATGTGGATCGCGAGGAATTTGAATTATGAGTAGTATTGTCGACTTTATTTCAATACTTCGCGAGAAAGATATTAAGCTGCAATTGGAAGGGGAAAAGCTTAAGATCAATGCACCGAAAGGTGCATTAACTGATGATGTCAAAGATGAGCTCAGGCTGCGCAAAGCCGAGGTTATAAGTTTTTTACGCGCTGCCAAGGGCGAGCTGGGAGATATCAAAGGAGATATTCCTGTTGTTAAGCGTGATCAAGAGCTACCATTGTCGTTTGCCCAAACGCGTTTATGGTTGCTTGATCAGATCCAACCCAACTCACTTGCCTACCATATGCCGATGGCAGTGCGCCTAAAAGGCGCTTTAAATGTCGATACGATGACTCGAGTGTTGGGTGAAATCGTTCGCCGCCATGAGTCCCTTCGCACTACATTTACCCAATCAAATGGCATACCTAGCCAGGTTATTCAAGATGCCAATCAGTGGCAAGTCCATGTTGAAGTGCATTTAAATCTGAGCGAAGAAGAACGTAATGCAAAAAGTATAGAGTTAGCTACCGCTGAGCGAACCACACCGTTTAATTTAGAAACGGGTCCATTATTCAGGGTGTCAGTAATCGAATTTGACGACCTAGACCATGCGCTCTTGGCAACTATGCATCATATTGTATCTGATGGTTGGTCAAATGACATATTTATGCGTGAAATTGCCAGTCTCTACATGGCTTATAGTCAAGGATTGCCTTCGCCTTTACCTGAACTTCCTATTCAATATGCGGATTTTTCCCATTGGCAACGTCAGTGGTTAGGGAGCGAGGAACAGAAAAATCAGCTTGATTATTGGGTTAAGCAGTTGCGGGGTGCGCCAGATTATATGGGGATGCCGACAGACCATCCTCGACCTAAGCAGCAAACGCTGAGTGGTGCCGTCTATAGTCGACCATTATCGGCGGATTGTTTTGCTGCGGCAAAAAAAATGAACGCGGACTATAAAACTACGACCTTTATGGTTATGTTGGCGGCATATCAAATTTTGCTGTCAGCCTATGCCAGACAAAAGGATATTTGCGTTGGTATACCCAGTGCTGGACGTAGTCATAAGCAAATTGAGGGATTAATTGGTTTTTTTGTTAATGCACTGGTGATGCGGACTGATTTATCAGGCAATCCCACTGTAAAAGACTTTATGCAACGGATAAAGACTGTAGTACTAGGCGCATTCGATCATCAGGATGTGCCGATTGAGATGATCGTTGAAGAGTTGAAATTAAGTCGATCATTGAGTTACACGCCGATAGTGCAATGTGGGCTCACCGTGGGTGCAGTTGCTGAATCCATGATGCAAGACGCTAACGATTTGATGATGTCGACTAATTTGAAAGTAGAGTTGATTGGCAGTAATAGCCTGACTGCTAAGTATGACATGATTTTAGGTATTACCGAAGCGTCGGATAGTTTGTCTGCCACGATTGAATACAATGTCGATCTCTATGATGAAAGTACCATCGCACAGTTTGTCAGTCACTTCGAAAGGGTCGTGGTTGCATTATCTGTTTCGTCAGAGCAAGTCATCGATAATTTATTTGTCCTAGATGAACAAGAGCTTTTTGATCTACTAGCAATTGACCGAAATCGATATGAAAAAGTGCTGCCGCTTACAACTATGCAGCGGGATATTTACCTGTCGGCTATTATGAAGCCTGAAACTCTTGAAAATAGTTTAGGTGTGGCTTTTGATATCAATGGTCCACTGAATATTTCGTTGTGGCGACGCATGTTGCAGTATTTGTCTGATCAGCGCGCAGCATTACGTGTTAACTATGTGACGAGTGATAAGCCTTATACTGAATCGGTTTACCAATGCTTTCTTAAACCAGGAACACCCATTGCGCTTGATATCATTGATGTGTCCAATGAATCGTTGTCGGAAGACGACATTCAACAACGCCTCGATGACTATATACTGACTCCCTATGCTATTCACAGCGATTCTCTAGTTCGTTATGGTTTATTGAAGTTAACCGATGATCATTATATTGCTATGCATGCTGTGCATCATTCAATTATGGATGCTTTGTCGTTAGCCGTTCACAAAGAAGTGCTGTTGGCCTGTTATGATATTGCCACAAAAAAAGGTATAAATCCTGAGGCTAGCGAATCTGACGACAGTTGGATAGATTTGGCATTGCCCGAGGACAAGTATTTTGATTATGTAGCGTTTAACCAGACACATTTTGACACCGATCATATTAAGGCGTTTTGGCAAGGGAGGCTTATTAATGTCGAGCCGTTGGATATGCCAGTCAATCAGCGGTGGGCAGAGCAACCTGATACTCAGCGACTAGTATCAAAGAAGTTGCGTTTATCAGACGATCACTGGAAGGATATTCGCGATTATTGTTTTAAGCGGCGTATTACACCTACAATTTATTTTCGCTGTCTCTACGCTATCTTGTTGAGTGCCTATTGCCGCGCAGAAGCTGATTTTGTGTTGACCGAATTTACTTCTGGTCGTCCACCACAACACGGTGATGGTATTGCTTGCTATTACCAATCTTTACCAATCTTAATTGAACAGTCAGTCTTGCAAGCGGAAAGTACCATTGATGATGTTTTTGCCCAGGCTAAGGTATTTTTTGAAGAGACTAAGTCAACTCAGTACTTATCGATTTTGGCGCAACGTCAGTTGATTCCTCAGGGGAGGTTAGCGTTTTCATATAATTTTCTTGGCAAATTGGCGAAGCACCGTAAGCGTTATACGCCTAATGCCGAGGGCTTAATTCAATTTTTGGTAAGTACCAAGGATGAAGGTATCTACTTCTACTTGGATTACCCCGGTGAGCTGTTTGACGATATTAATCTGTTAAAGCGTATAGAGCACCTAAGTAAACAGATTGTTGGTGGTACCGAGAAACTTCGGGATTTATCCCTGGTAATGCCGCTGGAGGAATACAATTTAACGAGCGAAAAGTTCGGCCAATGGAATGCCACGTATCATCAGTTGCCGGTTAACACATCCGTGCAACAGCTTTTTGAAGAGCAAGTTGCTAACAGCCCTGATGCAATTGCTCTGGTTGTGGGTAATCAGCAACTTTCTTATAGCGAATTAAATTGTCGTGCGAATAAGTTAGCGCATTATCTACGTGAGATGGGTGTTACTAAGCAGGCGCGTGTCGGTATATGTCTCAATCGCTCTGTTGAAATGATGGTTGCTGTTTTAGGCGTGTTAAAATCGGGTGCGTCTTATGTACCTATGGATGCCAGCTATCCGCCGGAACGACTTGCCTATATATTAGAAGATTTTGCGGCACCGGTATTGTTGACTCAACAAGATGTATTGACGCCGAGTAAGAACGGCAATGGCAAGGTATCGAAAGGCTTAAATGAGTTAGTATCAGAACGACCAATGCAAATCATTTGCCTAGATACTCAATGGCGTCTGATAGAGAGCTATACACCTGAGAATCCTGTCCATACAACGGTGTTAGATGATCGTATTTATACCATTTACACGTCGGGTTCAACAGGTAAGCCAAAGGGAGCCAGTGTTAAGCAGCGTGGTGAGCTTAATCTGTTACAGTGGTATACACGGGAATTCGCCATTACAGCAACGGACCGTTGTTTAATTATCAGTGCGTTTGGTTTTGATCTAACCCAGAAAAATTTATTTGCGGTGCTGGTGTGTGGCGGTACATTAGTGCTGCCAGATACAGATCTTTATGATGCCGACCTGTTTACTAGCCTTATTCGCCGAGAGCAAGTTAGTATAATCAATTGCGCCCCCAGTGCCTTTTACCCATTGATGACGGCGTCCGAAGATTTGTCGGTGCTCGACAGCCTGCGATTAGTGCTGTTCGGTGGTGAGTCGATTCATCTAAATCAGTTATCGCCGTGGTTCGAAAGGGACAATTTTACGTGTGAAATTGTCAATATGTATGGCCCGACAGAATGTACCGATATTGCGGCCTATTATCGAATACCTGATGTTAATAGCTTCTTACAGTCTAAACAGCGCGTTATCCCCATTGGCCGTCCGAATGATAATGTGCATCTTTATGTACTCAATCAACATAATCAACTGGTGCCACCCGGTGTTGTTGGTGAACTATGTATTACGGGACAAGGTGTTGGTACCGGTTATTTAAAGCAGGGACAACTGACAGCGGAGAAGTTTAAACCCAATCCTTTCGGCGATGGCATGATGTATCGCACTGGCGATTTAGTGCGTTTTGTGCCAGGTACGCGTTTACCTCAGTCGGATCTTGAGTATATTGATCGTATCGATTTTCAGGTAAAGGTACGTGGTTTACGGATTGAGCTCGGCGAGATACAGTATGCTTTGCGGCAGGTTGATGGGGTAGACGACGCGATAGTCTTAGTCAAAGATGATAGTTTGGTAGCGTTTATTATCGGCGAAGAACCTGATGTTGAGCAATCCAATTGGCGCAGTTTGCTCGCTGATTATTTGCCCGATTACATGGTGCCCACGAATCTAATTACCCTTGATAGTTGGCCGCTATCGCCCAATGGTAAAGTGGATCGTAAAGCCTTACTGGCTATGGATGTGAAAGGTCGGCTACGCCAAGCTTATATTGAACCGCGTACTGATACCGAACGCGAAGTTGCCAGGATGTGGGGAGAGGTCCTCAATATCGAGAAAATTGGTGTTAACGACCACTTCTTTGAGCTTGGCGGGCAGTCTTTATTAGCCACTCAAGTCGTATCTCGTTTGAAGTCTCGGTTTGATATGGATATCCCATTGCGCATTCTGTTTGAAACCGCAACCGTAGAAAATTTAGCAAAATGGATTGACCAGCATAAAGGCCTAGCTGGTAAGCATGTGCCGTCTTTGACAACAGTCAGTCGTGATCAGCCGATACCCTTGTCGTTTGCTCAAGAAAGGCTGTGGGTACTCAGTCAGTTGGAACCTGGTAGTTCTGCCTACAATATGCCGGCGGCATTTAAGATCATAGGGCCGTTGGATATTGAAGCTATACGACGTAGCCTGGAACAGATTGTGTATCGCCATGAAATCCTGCGCACTACTTTTGCCGACAGCGATTCAGGCCCAGTACAAATTATCCATTCCCCCCAGACATTTGATTTACCCGTTATCGATTTGACTGAGTTAAGTGACGCTGAAAAGGAAGAAAAGCTCAAGCAATATGCCTACGCTAATGCCACTGAGTTGTTTGACTTAAATCAGGGGCCTTTGTTAAAGGTGAGGCTCTACCAATTGACACAAGACCAGGGTGTAGCGCAGGAATATGCTATGACAGCCAACATGCATCATATCGTTAGTGATGGCTGGTCAATGAAAGTGTTGCTAACTGAGTTGGCGCTACTGTACCCGTCTATGAAGGCTGGGGTTTTGCCAACCTTACCACCGCTTGAGGTGCAGTATGCAGATTATGCGGTATGGCAGCGTCAATGGCTTCAAGGGGAAGGATTAGAACAATCGTTAGCGTTTTGGCGTAGTCAGTTTGCGTCGACCCCTACATTGTTGCAGTTACCAATAGATCGTCCACGACCATCAATCAATACAAGAAAAGGTGCCTACTATAACTTTGATGTGTCTAAAGAGGTAGTACGTAAAGTTGAAGATTATGCGCAAAATAATGAGCTGACAAATTTTGTCGTAGGGATTGCAGCTTTTCAGATTTTACTGGCGCGCTACACTAAACAAACCGATATTTGTATTGGTATACCGACCTCAGGCCGCAACCGAGTAGAAATTGAGCCATTGATCGGTTTCTTTATCAATGCGTTGTTATTGCGTTTTAATCTTGCTGGTAATCCTCGAGTGGCTGATGTGCTAACCCATGCTAAGGGCATTACGTTGCAATCTTTTGAGCATGAAAATGTGCCAGTTGAAATGATCCTCAATATGTTGTCGGCAGATGCGGCATTTGATGGAGCGGTATTGGGACAAGTAGCATTCAATTTCTTGAATCAACTGCAAGATAAAGATATGCAAGCAGTTGATGAACAGACTATTGGCGAATTAAGTGTTTCGGTTATTGATAATGGTGTCGTTTCCGCTAAAGCGGAAATTATGCTGATTATTACTGAACTTGATGGGCAATGGAAAGGACAATTTGAATATAATACTGACCTGTTTGATGAAGCTACCATTGCCTTAATGGCACGCCATTATAACATCATACTAAAATCAATGTTTGATGATGATACTTGTCCCATTGAGTATTTGCCGATGCTCACTGAGCAAGGGCTATTTGATTCGCTAGGGCTAAACACTGATAATTACGAGTCAATATTGCCGTTGACGACAATGCAACGCGATATTTATTTGTCTGAGTTGGCTAAACCGGGTACATTAGAAAATGCCATTGGTTTTGCATTAGATGTTGTAGGAGAATTTGATTTAGAGTGTTTCAAACAATCCGTATTGGCTAGCTCACAACAGCTTAGCGTTATGCGTACGCAAATTATTGCGGCTACTCGTGCCTACATGGATTTAGCTTATCAAGCTGTATTGAGAGAACCCGTCATTAATGTCGCTTTCACCGATGTATCTGCTGAAAGCTTCACTGGAGATCAGCTGTTATCGCTTGCTGAGAACCACATATTCCATGCCTATGACGTTCATAACGATGATTTGTGTACTTATCACGTCTATAAACTTGCCGACAGACATCACTTTATAGTAGGCGCGATGCATCATTTAATTATGGATGGGGCGGGTTGCGTCATGCTGTTACACGATTATCTATGCGCCAACTACGAGGTGTTGGCTGCGGGTGATTCCGTAACACGGACGACGGATGAATTCCCTGTTTATGTTGCCGAACATAGGGTGACATTTGATAAGCCGGACACGTTGGACTATTGGCGCCAACGTTTGCAATCAGTAGAACCCTTAAATGTTCCCCTGCCGCGCGAGAAGGCTGAATCGCGCCGGCGTGAACAGGAATACCGTTTTAGTAGTGAGCATGCTGCGGAGATTAGACAATTTTGTTTTCGCCAGCGAATAACGCCGACAGTTTATTTTAAGTGCCTGTATAGTTTGCTACTTGACAGCTATTTCAATCCCGATGCTGATTTTCAGATCTTAGAGTTTTTGTCTGCAAGATCCCGTGAAGCACAAAACGCGATAGGTTGCTGCTATCAAGCGTTACCTTTTGTTGTTCCTATAGATAGTCTGCGGTCTGATACTATCGATGACTTATTTGAAGTTGCTAAAGCTTATCATGCAGATGTTCAATCGATAAAAGATATCTCACTATTTTACCAGCGTCAGTTTACCTCTCACGGTCGCTTAACTTTTTCGTTTAATTTGTTTAATTTCGTTGACGACCCAGTGTTATTAAAACAAAAACAGTCTCCTCGATATTATACGCCATTAGCTGATAGTATGGTTCAGCTTTGTGTCTATATTGAGGCTAACGAATTTAGGCTGGCTCAGATGTACTATGAGGGCAGTTTTGACGACTGCCAATTTTTACCAAGGTTAGACTTTGTTAGTCGTCAAATTGTGTCAGGTACTAAAGCACTGTCAAAACTTGATTATCTTTTGCCTGGCGAGCGTGCACAGCTATTTGGTGGTGATAGGCAATGGAATAACGCTTACGCAGAGTTAGTACCAGATAGTGCGGTTCAAACTCTGTTTGAAAAGCAAGTTGCTCGAACACCTGATGCTGAAGCGTTGATTTGTGGTGCTCGACGGTTGAGTTACGCTGAGTTGAATTCACAGTCTAATCAACTCGCGCATTATTTGAGGGAACAAGGCATTCAACGCGGTAGTATAGTTGGTATTTGCATCGGTCGAACCGCGGAATTTATGCTAGCGGTACTGGGTGTTATGAAATCTGGCGCTGCTTATATGCCGATGGATGTCAATTACCCGCAAGAACGCTTGCGCTACATGTTAGACAATTCGGGAGCCAAGTTGCTATTGACGACCTCGTCTCTGCTTGAACGCCACTTTCTTGAATTCCATTTTCTTGAACACCATTCTACTGAATCTCAAGGTGGTGTTAACGATGAGCCTCAAAGTAAAATGATGCCAGAGCTGAAGCAACTGGCCTTAGATCGTGATTGGCAAACCGTAAACCTTTATTCGACCGAGAACCCGGTTTGCCAGACAGACCGGGATGACCTCCTTTATGTTATTTATACTTCAGGTTCTACTGGGCAGCCCAAAGGTGTGTTAGTTAAACATCGCGGTGAACTGAATCTATTGAATTGGTATACCAGAGAATATGGTTTTGGTCCGTTGACTAAAACCTTGATTATTAGCGCTTTCGGCTTTGATTTAACTCAGAAGAATTTCTTTGCGCCTTTAATTACGGGTGGGGTGGTCGTTTTTCCCGATGTTGATCATTATGATGATCAATATTTTAGAGATATCATTCAGCGTGAAAAGATTTCTTGTATTAACTGTGCACCTAGTGCGTTTTATCCGTTGACTCAGACAGCAGATGCGCTGGCTGCCTTAGCGTCTTTGGATACTGTTTTGTTAGGCGGTGAACCGATACAGTTGACCAATATGGCCGACTGGATAAATAGCGGTAGATGTCGGGCAGAATTGGTGAATATGTATGGGCCAACGGAGTGCACCGATATTGCTGCAACTTATCGAATCGTCGATTTAGTTTCCGTTTTGTCGAATGAGCAATCCATTCCTATTGGCCGCCCTAATGATAATGTTGAGCTGTATGTGTTGAACCGGGAGTTAAGTCCGATCCCTATCGGTTGTGTTGGTGAACTATATATCACTGGCGAAGGCGTAGGAGCTGGTTATTTAGGACAAGACGATCTTACTAAAGGCAGCTTTCTAGATAATCCGTTTGGCAACGGAAAGCTTTACCGTACTGGTGATTTGGCACGTTTTGTCGAATGTGATCATCAACTGCAGTTGGAGTATATTGGCCGCGTTGACTTTCAAGTGAAGATCCGTGGTTTGCGGATAGAGTTAAGTGAGATAGAACACGCTATAAGACAGATATCTGGTCAAGATCAGGTGCTAGTGTTAGCCAAAGACGATTATTTGTATGGTTTCGTGGTGTCGGATGTTCCGTTAGCTACTAAAGATTGGCGGCAACAACTTACTCAGTACTTACCCGAGTACATGATTCCTGTCGGTTTTCAGGTGTTAGAGGCCTTTCCACTATCGGCTAACGGTAAAATCGATCGTCAAGCCCTGCTGGCACGTGACCTTCAGTTAAGCGCCGCCGTTGATTATGTAGCACCACGTAACGATATTGAAGCCGAGTTGGTTTCTATTTGGCAACAAATACTCCGGCTGGAGAAGGTTGGGGTACAGGATAACTTTTTTGATATAGGGGGGCATTCTTTGTTGGCCACCCAGGTGATTTCTCATCTACGCCGGTCGCTTGGCGTTGATCTTCCTCTGAGAGTTATATTTGAGCAGCCTACTATTGCCGCGTTAGCTGAACAAGTAATGCTAGCGAAAACGGGGAACGCTACGAATATTGCACCGGTGACAGCACTGACAGAAGCACAACGGATGGCGGGCTTACCTTTGTCATTTGCGCAACAGCGATTGTGGTTGTTGGATCAAATTGAACCCAATAATACCGCTTATCATATGCCGACGGCTTTTCGCCTAAAAGGTAATTTGGATATTGCAGCTTTACAAAAAGCACTGGCGGAAATGGTTAGACGCCACGAGATACTACGTACCACATTTGATGGTGACGAAGAACCAGTACAGCATATTCATGGGGTGGGAGACTGGCAAGCGCGCTTGGTTGATCTCAGTGATTATGAGCTTGATGAACAAGAGAGTGAAGTTAAGCGGTATTTGCTTGGTACGCTGATGCGACCGTTTGATCTGGCAAAGGGTCCATTATTCAGAGCAATAATTATTACGCTTAATGCCCCAGGTTTGGCATCATCGGAAACGATTCTTGCCACTTGTGTTCATCATATTATCGCCGACGGTTGGTCAGCGAATGTCTTTATGCATGAGTTGGGTAGCCTGTATTTGGCTTATAGTCAGAATATGCCGTCTCCCTTACCTGAACTGGAACTGCAGTATGGTGATTATACCCATTGGCAACGGCAATGGCTGGCGGGAGAAATATTGGAACAGCAGGTCGGTTATTGGCGCAAACAATTGGCGAATGTGCCTGTTCTCAATTTGCCAACTGATAGGGCTCGTCCGGCACAACAGCACTATGAAGGTGACGTAGTGTCATTTGAGTTACCTGGTGAACTGGTGCAACAGTTACGTGACTTAAGTAGCCTAGAAAATGTGACGCTGTTTATGACGTTGCTGGCAGGCTTTAATGTGCTGTTATATCGTTACAGTGGACAGGATGATTTCTGTGTAGGAACACCTATTGCCAATCGCACCTCCGCTGAGTTAGAGGCACTGATAGGTCTATTTGTTAATTCGCTGGCGATTCGAGCTGATTTGTCAGGCGGACCGACCTTTCAGACCGTACTGCAACGCGTAAGAGAAACGACGTTAGCGGGTTATGAACATCAGCACGCACCATTTGAACAAGTTGTTGATGAATTGAATCTGGTGCGAGGCCTCAGCCACTCGCCGATCTTTCAAGTCTTGTTTGTATTACAAAATACGCCAGCAGTTGGAAGCAGCGATAGCGAGCTGCCGGGTGGTATTAAGTTACTACCGCTGATGAATGAGAAGAGTAACGCAGACCTAGGTCGAGCCGTCAACTATGTGAAAGCTAAGTTTGATCTCACTATGACACTGGTTGAATCAGGTAACGCTATACAAGGCCATATTGAGTATGTTACCGCACTATTCGATCGAGAAACTGTAGCGCGTCTGGCAACACACTATGAATGTCTGTTACAGGCAATTGTCGCTGAGCCTGGGGCTAAGGTTGATGAGCTTTCTCTACTATCGGCCGCCGAGGTTCGACAATTTGACAGTTGGAATGCAACCTCCATGGCCTATGATAGTGAGACACTAGTGCCGCAGTTATTTGAAGCCCAGGTGGCGCGCACACCAGATAACATTGCGGTTGCTTGGTCTGATCAAACGCTGAGTTATGCTCAGTTAAATGGTCGCGCCAACCAGCTAGCTCACTATTTACAATCACGTGGTGTTGCATCGGGTGTTCGAGTAGGTATCTGTGTTAATCCCTCACTCGATACCATGGTCGCAATATTCGCCGTGTTAAAAGCGGGTGGTACTTATGTACCGATGGACCCTAATTATCCGCTAGACCGACTGTCTCACATCGTTCACAATGCCGCTGTCAATATCTTACTGACTCAGCAATCTATCAGCAATCGGTTACCGACAGATTTAGAGACCATTATTTGTCTCGACCAGGCGGATTCAACCATAATGGGTGAGGTGGATACTTCGTCGCAATTGAATCTTCCCGTCAGTGGTTCATCAGATGATTTGCTTTATATCATTTATACATCAGGCTCGACAGGTGTACCCAAGGGAGTTTGTGTAACGCACCGTGGAGAAGTTAATCTGCTAACCTGGTACGTCGATACCTATGGTATTTGCGAGACTGATCGTTGCTTGGTGATTAGTGCGTTGGGGTTTGATTTAACCCAGAAGAATTTATTTGCCCCCTTGATCTCCGGGGCGACACTAGTATTTTCGCCAGTTGCCCATTATGACAATCAACTGATTGTTAAAGAGATAGCTGATAAACGTATTACGGTACTTAATTGTGCACCAAGTGCTTTTTATCCACTAGTTGAGTTAACCGATGACGTAAGTCGTCTGAATAGCCTGCGCCATGTATTGTTTGGTGGTGAACCTATTCGGCTTGAACACCTTAAACCATGGTTGTCACACCAAGGTTGTGGGGCGCAGCTGACTAATATGTACGGACCGACGGAATGTACGGATATAGCCGCTAGCTATACGCTTGAGAAGCCGTTGACCTATTTAACACGCTTGATCCCCATAGGTAAACCTAATGCCAATGTTGCACTTTATGTAGTGAATAGTGCCATGCGGCGCGTACCAATAGGCGTGGTCGGCGAGCTATGTATCGGCGGTGATGGCGTTGGTGCCGGCTACTTGGGGTTACCCGATATGACTGACGCGGCCTTTATAGATAACCCCTTTGGCACGGGCAAGCTATATCGCAGTGGCGATTTAGTAAAATATCTACCTGATGGCAATATCGTGTTTATGGCACGCAAAGATGATCAGGTAAAAATACGTGGCTTGCGGATAGAGCTAAGCGAAATAGACATGGTATTAAACAGCGTGCCTGAAGTGAAGGAGGGGGTAGTACTGGCTGTCGAATCAGTTCCCGGCCAGCCAATACTGGTGGCTTATATGGTGGCAGAAGCAGAGCTGTCATTAGCCGATGTGACACAGCACTTGAAAAGTAAACTGCCTGACTACATGGTGCCTACCGCTTTTGTTAAATTAGATGCATTACCGTTGACACCTAATGGTAAGTTAGATAAAGAGGCACTGCCGCTACCTGATAACCAGATGGAGGTTGAAGTCACTATAGTTGCACCGCGTGATGAGACGGAAAAAGAGTTACTGGCTATTTGGCAAAAACTCTTATCAGTTGAAGAAATCGGTGTTGAACATAATTTCTTTGCTCTGGGTGGTCATTCATTATTGGTTGCTAAATTGGTGAAAGCTGTCAATGAGCGTTTCGACGTCAGTTTTAGCATGTCAGCATTTTTTACCGCCCAGACCATTGCTGAACAAGCCGGTATCATAAAGCGTAGTGATGGTGAATGGAGTCCATTGCTTCCTATACAAGAGTTTGGCGATCTTCCTATTTTGTTTTGCGTACATCCCATTGAGGGTGAAATTCTGTGTTATATAGAGCTATCTAAACAGCTAGGAACAGATCAGCCGTTATTTGGTTTTCAGGCCAAAGGCTTTGAAGAGGGGCATATTCCTGCTGATGAATTAGTTGCGATGGCTAGCGAATATGTTGCCGCTATGAGACGGAAACAACCGAAAGGACCTTACTATTTGCTAGGACATTCTTTTGGTGGCGTAATTGCTTATGAAATGGCGTTGCAGTTACGTGCTGCCGGTGAAACAGTGGCATTTTTAGGTATGTTAGATAGCTATACGCCAAGAGCAAACACAGGCCTCAGGGAGATGGACGAGGCTGAGCTGGTCAAGCTAATATTGCAAGATGAAACCAAACTCTCCGTGCGTAAACTTAGGAAAATGTCGTCGGAAGAGCTTTATCAACTTTGCTCGGACCACGCGGCAGGTTATCTCAGTGTAGACCATGTTAAGCGTGGTCTTAAGGTTGTTAACGGGTTACTGGCAATGTATAAGTCGTATGAGCCCGGCGACTACGATGGTAAGTTAACGTTGTTTAGGCCAGCAGAATATTTGAAAACAACGCAAAAATTAATCCGCACTGCGTTGACACTTGGTCATGGCGTCACACTGGGCTGGGATAAACACGTCGATTCAAAACGTTTGTCGGTAATAGAGGTGCCCGGCGAACATTATACTATGTTGATGGGCGATAACGTGGTTACTTTAGCCGAAAACCTTGCCACTCAGCTGGTTTTGGCACGAACAGAACAACTATCTGAATAGAATGACAATGTAAATAAAATGACAGTGCCAATAGAATGACAAGGCGAACAGAATAACGAAAAAGAATAATAACGATAATAATGGTAAAGTGTGGTGGTGAAAATAGCACGAGAAAAGCATATAGAAAAGCCTATAAAAGTAGCGTTGTGAAAGTAACGCTGTGAAAGTAGCGTTGTATTTGAGCCTAAGAATAAGGACAATAACAAGTTGATAGTTGGTTAATGATATGAGGAAAGCATTTGTTAAGCGGTAGTGAGCATAACCGTCATGCTGATAAATCAGGTAATACTGTTGACGCTGCTAGTGTCGAGCTTTCGGGTGATGAAAAACCTGGCTTAAAGGTGTTCGCCATCTTATTGTTGGGTGGTGGCATCTCGCTATTTGGGTCGGCCTTGACTGGATTTGCCTTAGGTATTTGGGCCTATCAACAGCACGGCCAGGTGTCGGATTTTGCATATATCGCCACGGCAGCGGCATTACCGCGTGCACTTCTTAGCCCTTTTGCTGGCGCCTTAGTTGATCGTTGGAATCGTAAAGCGATTTTAATCATGGGCCAGATTGCGCATTTCTCTGCTACATTGCTCATTGCTATTCTCTATTGGAATGATGCGCTAGAAATTTGGCACATGGTGGTGCTTAATCTCATCGGTTCATCGATCAGCTCAGTGGTGCTGCCGACGTTATCTGCCTCGATTTCTAATATTGTGCCAAAGCGAGATATTCAACGTGCTAATGGCATGGCTGGTTTGATGTTAGGCTTTATCCATCTGTTGTCGCCCATGATTTCTGCCACGTTGTTAGTTAGCATCGGTTTGGAAAAGATTATTATCATTGATTTAATGACATTCGCTTCGGCACTATTTGTTTTAACCATCGTTCCCATCCCTCAACCGGTAAAATCGGCATCTGTAAAATATGCTGATGGTGATAGCATTTTTAGTGATATGAAATTCGGCTGGCGTTTTTTGTTTGAACGGCGTGGTTTGTTTTGGTTGACTTGTTTTAACAGCGTGATCGGCTTAGGTATGATCTGGATGGGTGTTCTGATGACGCCGATTGTCCTGGGATTCAGCGATGCGAAAGCGCTGGGTATGATTATGACTGTCGGGGGCTTTGGGATGATGGTGGGAAGTGCTGCTGTTATTATTACGGGTGGCGCCAAGCGTCGAGTGTATGCGGTGCTGGCGACAGCCACAGTAGCTTGTATGAGTATGATAGTGACGCCGGTTTTTACCAATGTTTGGCTGGTAGCCGCAGGTGGGTTTTTGTGCATGGCTTCGTTTCCATTGGGCGCTGCTGCTAGCCAATCGATTTTTCAGCACAAGGTACCCGCAGATGTACAGGGTCGGATTTTCGGCTTGCGAAATTTTCTGACAGGCATCACTGGTCCCCTGTCTCTACCCTTGATAGGCCCGATTGCCGATCGTTATTTCATGCCATTGTTGTTAGAGGGCGGTGCCTTGGCTGACAGCTTAGGTTGGTTGTATGGTACTGGCGACGGTCGTGGGGTTGCTTTTATGACCAGTATTTTGGGGGCATTACTCTTGGCTGTAGTATTTTTAGCCTGTGTTAACAGTCACTTACGGCGAGTTGATATTGATTTGCCTGATTATTTGGACGATAACCCTAAGAAATAATAGGGAACCCTTCAAAAATGAGAACAGTGTACACGAGAAGTCATATTAGACATGCTATTGTTCGTCCTAACTACTGATCTATAGCAGTTTTTTAGTGAAATAGTGCTGTCACATCTTGTCTCATAGAGTCAGTCTGGTATAACTATTTTTTGTGAAATGACAATAACAATAAGAAACTAAAATAAGAGTTATCATGAATTATTCTAATATTAGTGAAGTAGCTATTGCCAAAGATAAGTGGTTTCATGTGCCTCAACCCAAGAGCTGTCCGAGTTTGAGGCTATTTTGCTTTTCTTACGCGGGTGGCAGCGCTGCTATTTATCATAACTGGCCCAAAGACTTACCCGGTGAAGTCGAGATGTGTGCTATCCAACTACCTGGTCGTGGCGCACGTATGGCAGAGCCAGCGCTAACTAGCTTTGAGCAATTGGTGCCAGAAGTAGTGGGAGCGTTAAGGCCTTATCTCGATCAACCATTTGCCTTTTTTGGCCACAGTATGGGGGCTAAATTGGCTTTTGAGACTTGTCGTAGTTTACGAAAATTGGGTTTGCCTCAGCCACTTCACTTATTTGCTTCTGGTAGCCGGGCGCCACAAGACCCTCGTAATCGCCCAAATATCCACGGTATGGCGCGCCACGCATTCTGTGAAGAATTGCGTAAGTTGAACGGCACACCGAGTGAGATACTGGATAATGAGGAGTTAATGAACCTGGTTGAGCCAACTTTAAGAGCTGATTTCCAGGCCATCGAAACTTATCAGTATAGTAACCAAAAGCCGTTAAATGTGCCTATATCTGCCTATGGCGGCAATTTAGATCAAGGGGTCAGTAGTACCCATCTGCAACATTGGCAGCAACAGACCACCGCTTCTTTTCATGCCCAAATGTTTGACGGCGATCATTTCTTTATTAATAGCGCGCGCAGGGCGCTTATGCACCAAGTTAACAACACTTTGAGCCTAGCCACTAAAGTTAAGGTGGCGACTGCTGTCTAGCAGTAAATCTGCTATTGATTATTGAGGCACCTTAGCGTGGCGTACCAAAAAGGGCTCTAAATGAGAAAGATTGCAGTTTGCTGTAGATACTGTAATCATTATAAAACTCGGAGAGAATCTATACAGCTGGTTTTCTCTTTCTTTACTTTTCTTAACCAAGTTTTTGGCCTAGCGCATTGTAGTCACTATAAAACGGTGTAGTATAAGGGAACATTTTGCGTTATTAGCTGCCTGTTAGTTGATTGAAAAGTAAATCAAGATGTCGATCTTTCGCACTTTACCAATGTACTCGCCCAGAAATTACTTCCACTGTTTAATTGTGCAAACTAGGTTAAGTGGTAATTAAAAATTGGCCTAAACTTAGAAGATGGTCTTGTATTTGAAGTGCACAATTATAACAACGAGGAGGAATGACTTTGGTCAATAGAGATGGCGTCATGGCATTGGCCGTGGGCTTTCCCGCCTGGTTAAAGAAAAACAAGCTGCCTCTCGGTTGTGTTATTTTCTTTATATTTGCCTATGTCCTGCTCACTCATACTGGGCCTGAAACCAAGCCCCGTCCTTCAAGTTATAAAGTAGCAAATGTGCGTACGATTTTAACAAAAAAAGAATCGGTTAAAATTCCTGTCTATACCCGGGGAATTGTCTATCCTCGGACCAAAATTAAACTTGCAGCGGAAGCAACAGGCCGCATTTTAGAAATTTCACCAAAGTTGGCAAATGGCAACTTTTTTAAAAAAGGCGATGTATTACTTCGTATTAGTGACGATCAAGTCTTGTTAGATAAGAAAAAGGCTGAAGCACAGGTGGCTTCTGCGGCTTTGGCTTTATCTCAGGTGCGAGCGCAATACCGCAGTTCTAGTTCGGTAAAAGGTCTGAGAAAAACTGACTACGCGAAAGGTGTGCCGCAAATGAACGATGCGAAAGCGCGTCTTGAGGCAGCTAAAGCGGTACTCAAAGGAACCAAATATCAGCTCAGTAAAACTGTGGTTAAAGCGCCGTTCCACGGTCGAGTGAATATGGTTGCGATTGGTTTCGGTGAGCTTGTTACTATTGGTCAACCTATCGCTGAGATTTATGCGGTTGATGCCGCTGAAATTCGTTTACCGTTATCTGACGCACAGTATCGCTTGATTGATGTACCGACAGTTTATATTGATGGTTCCGGTTCTGATATTTCTCCTTTAAATGATAAGCAGCCCAATGTTTTATTACGTGAAACGCAAGGTCAATACTTTTGGTCTGGGCATTTAGAACGATCAGAAGGTAGCATTGATTTGCGTAACCGCCTGCGTTACGTTGTTGCTCGGGTTGACTCACCTTATGCTAAGGACCCTCGGCAACCTGGTCGACCACCATTGGATTCCGGTCTTTTTATTGAGGCAATGATTGAAGGTAAGCAGGTGGACGATGTGGTCGTATTGCCTCGCTCTGCTCTACGCAAGGATGACGAAGTCTGGGTTGTCAGTGATGACAGTAAAATCCTTATTAAGGATGTTAGTGTGCTGTATCGCGGAAAAAATAAGGCTTATATTAATGCTGGACTTGAGTCGGATGAGCATGTGGTTATTACACCACTCAATGTAGTCATTGAAGGCATGGAAGTTAAAATAATACATGAGCCCAAAATACTGCATGGGGCTAAGAGCCAGTCTGGTATGTCATTGGGTTTGGCCACATCTGCAGAGGAGGAAGTTACTCCATGAATGGCATTATCGCGTGGTTTGTTTCAAACAGAGTCGCTGCGAATGTCATGATGATTGTTATCTTGTTTGCTGGTTTTATCTTCCTTCCTTCGATTCCCAAAGAAATTGTCCCTGCTGCGAAAGCAAATGGTATTAGTATTTTGGCTCCATATCCTGGCGCTTCACCAAAAGAGGTTGAAGAGGCCGTATGTAAGCGGTTAGAGACGGCGATTCAGGGCATTGAGGGCATTAGTAGCATTGGTAGCGTTGCGGTAGAAAATAGTTGTATAGTCAACGTTACCTTAGAAGTCGGTTATGAAGCCCGTCCTATTGAAGAAAAAATTAAAAGCCGGGTAGGGGCCATCAAGGATTTACCGCAGCTGGTTTCAAAAATTATTGTTGAGCATCAAGATATTAAGAGCTTGGTTGCCAAATTAGTGGTGTCAGGCAAGGCAGATGAAACCGCATTAAAGTCAATGGCGGAACAAATTCGGGATGATTTGTTAGATAAGTCGTTTATTACACAAGTAGAGATAGAGAATACACGTGACTATGAGATATCAATAGAAGTTTCCGAGGTTCTACTGCAACGTTATGATTTGACCTTTATGGAGGTGGTGTCAGCGGTACGCCTCAATTCGCTGAAAACATCCAGTGGTGAGGTCAAAACTGACGATGGCACCATAGCTGTTACGGCGTCAGGTCAAGCTTCTTCTGCGGATGACTACTTAGATATTGTGTTACGTGCTACACCTGATGGTGGGCGTATAACACTCGCTGACATTGCTGACGTGAAGGATGGCTTTGCCTATGGTAATGTGCAAACCCGATTTGACGGCGAGCCGGCAATTGTTGTCGTCGTGTATCAGATTGGTAATCAAAATATTTTGCATATATCACAAGAATTATACCGCTATGTGCAAAATCCAGAAACTCCCTTGCCTAAAGGCATTAGCCTGAATGTAATTCAAGATTTTTCGAGTCATTTTAGAAGTCGTATTGAACTACTTACTAGTAATGCCATGCTTGGGCTTGTACTGGTATTTATCGCTCTCATGCTTTTTTTGAGGTTGCGTTTATCTTTTTGGGTTTCAATGGGGATCCCCATTGCCTTTTTAGGTGGCATTATGGTTTTACCCT
>JANQMK010000312.1 GCA_028280085.1 Pseudomonadales bacterium | reverse complement strand
AAGGCATCCAAGGAGGATCGGGCACCTTGAGAATGAACGTCGCTCTCGCCGAATTACCTAATTTTAACTGTCTGCCCGGCACAGAACCACAGCCCCATCATACATCAGGCATTATACTCGCCCCCAGTATGGCCTATATGGAAAAGGCTTACTTTGACGCAAAATTATTGGGCTGGTCACAGCAACCCATCATCGAATTACTTATTCCAAGTACCATTGACAATAGCCTCGCACCGACTGGTAGACATGTCGCGAGTCTATTCTGCCAACAATTTAATCCCCGACTACCTAACGGCGGTAGCTGGGATGATGTTAAGGAACGGGTGGCCAATGTGGTTATCGATACCGTCAATCACTATGCACCAAATTTTCGGCAAAGCATACTGGGCAAAATGGTACTAACTCCACTCGATTTAGAACGCACCTTTGGTTTAGTCGATGGCGACATTTTCCATGGTGCCCTCCGTTTAGACCAATTATTCTGTAACCGCCCACTGCTGGGCTTTGGTGATTATCGTGGCCCAATCAACGGGCTTTATCACTGTGGTGCAGGTTCTCATCCGGGCGGCGGTGTGACTGGCGCGCCCGGTCACAATGCAGCGCGAGAAGTATTACGCGATATAAAATCGAAACGGATATAACGATCGAGATGACCACCAATTAGGATGACGGCGCTAAATAATCAAAATCGCCCACGGCAAGCTGGTTGCCCCGACTATCACTAACAACAACTTGCCATCGTCCTGTCTTATCTCTTGTCAAATATTTGCTGGAATAGCAGCGATACTGATTTGCCCATACCCCGATCTTAATTGTTGCTTCTTTTTTCCCTTCATAGAACCAATTGTGTGTAATAAACTGGTCTTTAAATCCGGTTATTTCTGTAAAAAAAACGAGTTTAGCAATGCCATTTTTATCAGCGACCACCAGATTCCCTTCTCCAACCGGCTCCTTATTTTCAACTGATTTTGCAAACTTCACTCGATGGACCCTTTCCGTCAGCGACTTTACCGACTTTATATCGACTCTCGGTATGCCAAACTCGGAGGAACTATGGGTCGGTATGTCATGCGACATGCCCCCCTGTGGCGAAACCGTATGTTTACCAACTGAATCTATTGGCTTAACAACGTCGGCTGGTAGCGGTAGCATTACCGTTTCTATATTAACAATTCCATTATTAGATGATTCTGTACCGGATGGTTCTGAGATGGATGATTCTTTCTTGAATGATTTTTTATTGGATAGATCTTTATTAGACAGCTCCGTTTGAATCTGCGAATGAATAGCGGCTGGCGGGCTACTTTCAGTAATTTGGTTAATGGTGCTGACCTTGATAGCGTCCGTTTTGCCAGAGCTGACGTTTTCAAATGTTAAGTACTCAAAAGCAGCCCAGCCTATGGCCACCAGCAGTAAACAAGCAGTGAAAATACGGGCAAAATGGTAAGTGTACCCTGCGTCTTGACTCACTGATATCTTTTCCAAAGCGTCATCACCATCATCCATGACATCGTTAGCACCATTGTTCTGCAACTTAATACGAACCTGGAACTGTCGGTCATTCACGCTTGGGTCATTTATACTTGAGTCATTAATACCTGGGTCATTCATACAAAGTGATCACCTCAACTCCGTGTGAGTTTATTATATGGCGCTTTAATGACAACGACCATAATAGGGCACTGTAACATGGTTCGAAACTAGCTACATAAAATAAACACCAAGTTAGATAAAAAACATACCATAAGATCTTACTATTTAAACAAATATATCAGAAGTCGACCGGTTATCCCCTAAACTGCTGGCCAGATAACACGTGAATAACGGATCTCGCACCATCAGGAGGCAACTCAAAACATATTCGATAAATGAAAACAGCGAATAACCATTATGGGACGCGACAGGTATACATTCACAACTGGTGTGCGCTGTTCCATAAATCCAACGATGTTCAACGCCATGCTAGTTAGTCTGCTGATTTTGCATGTGATCGCTTTACTACAAGTCAACGATCACTAGCCGTAACTGGGCCTGGCTACCAAATCTTAGAATGATCAAACTCACCGTTATCTTATTATTCTAAATACTGAACTTGATTGTTACTCGGCACTGGGCTTGAATAAAAATAACGAAATCAGTTTGCTTATTGGCAGCTTGGCCACACCACCAGTAGCTGAGTGGCAAGCCATTTACCATAGGCAATTCACTGGCTATTAACCGCTGTCCAACATGAAATTAGAACGTAGATCAGTCTTGCGCCGTCATACCATTGCCCCCTGCCACCTATCTATCGAAGGAATAAGAGGTTATATTGCCGCACAGGTCCATAATATTGGTCAACATGGCGCATTTCTAAAACTGGAAGACAAACCAAAACACAGTATCCTCCATAAAGAGGGAGAACTCACCATATTTGATGGTAACAGACCAAATGTCTCACGTATAAAAGCTTGGGGGAAAATAGCACACGAAGACGGTAACGGCATGGGTTTCTATATCTGTCGTATTGACGCACAAAACTTTAGCCAACTTAAATTACTGATAGAACAAGCTAGCGAACTTGGATTGCACTGACCCACCGTTTCAAACCTTACAAGCAATTGAAGTTATAGAGTAAACGATTTCATTATTATTTATCTCCATAACTCACCAACCTTGTATCACTCATCAACGTATCACTCATCAACAAATGTGCAAAATCACCTAGCCATTTTACGTTATACCTCCAGGCTTACACATTCAAATATAATTTATTTAAATTATATCAATTAGTTATAGAGCTATTCTCAATATTTTGTGAAATTTATAAGCAAATAAACCCTATACCATATTTTTTCTATAAATTACTTTATGAAAATAATTTAAGTTTTTAATTTATATGAATTTTATTGTTATTAGCATTATTTAAAGTTAAATTTAAATAATATTGATAATAATTATCATTTGAACTAGACTAGTTGTATGAACCATTTGATTAATTCTGGCTGAATCTTGTTAGCTTCAACTAAGACGCAAAGTAGCGGATAGAATATGTACGTATGTATCTGTAAAGGTATCACCGATACCCACATTAAAGCCCTGGTAAGAGACGGCGCTAGTGACCTAAAGTCCATTATGAAAAACTTGGGCCTAGCTAGCCAATGCGCCAAATGTGTTAAGCAAGCTAAGGCTATTATTGAGGAGTCCAGCCCGGTAAATACCGATGCGCTATTGCAACCACCCACAACAAATAATGTGAATTTAAATTTGCAAATGCCATCGACTCTTCCCTTGCGAAAGTCGGCCTAAAAGCCTACGGCTTGCATTTACATTACAGCCCTACTTTTTTAGTTCTACTTTTAAGTTTAATTCTACCGATTAAGTTCTATTGCAATTTAAGCTCTACTGCAATAGCGAATTCAGTGCCAGAATTTCAACATACTTTTTGGTGAGAGGCGCGATATTTGATAGTACCCGCTCCCTATCAAATACTATTTCACCTTCCTCAAATAGTAACTCAAAGTGATCTTCCTCACCGTGACGAATAGCATCACTGAACGCATCTACCACCTGCTCCATCGTTCGCTCGCCATTTAATAAAGGTATCAAGGCTTGCCCCAATTTATCCAAGGATACACATTCATTATTTCGATTTGTGACCACGTCAGTAAAAGTAGCTTGGTACCGTGAATAAGTTAGCGCTTGTGGTTTACGATTAGCTGAGGCGGGACAGAATTCGGATGCAACGATCTTATTAGATAGCTCAACAGCCTCGTAAGCCATCAGCTGTTCAAAGTTCAACGTTGATAACGCCACGCTAACTTGAAATTTATCTAACTGTAAATACTGTGCAACATCATCAATTAGCTCCAGCCAATTAATTGGTGCTTTTAATTGCGCTAACCATTGTAACGCAACTTTTATAACAGGTTCACTAACCGATAAAACAAATTTATTGTGATAATAGGAAATCACATCACGATTGGACATCTGCGCTACATGATTCAAATTAGCTACTTTCAAATTTGATTTAATACTGATACGGTTAAACAGTTTTGTCGTTACCGTACTCGGTACAGTATGATGCTCACGGCAAATGAGCATTTGCCTAAAACGTCTGTTGTTAATAAAATCCAAATATTGCTCAGCCGCGGTTTTTGATTGTATATTACAAATAGCTTCACAGCTTTCCTTTGATAAAAGATAGGGGGAATGCTTCATAAACTCCAAATCAGTTAAGTACTGCAGAGCGTTAGCTTCGAGCTGATCAACTAGTTCATGGAGATAGACAGGGTTGTTGTCTTGTTCTAAATGATCGTGCAATAGATAGTAATCTTTGTTAAAACTAGGATGACTAATTTCGCCTCCCAGCAGCACAGACCAAGCACTCTCTTGATTCGGAATAGATCGATGGACAAATGCTGCAATTTCTCGAGCCTTTGCGGCTCTTTCAGTGGGATCATCAATACCGACAGTATGCATCAGCATAAGCTTCCTGATACCATCGACAACATTCCAACCCGGTCGAGTGTTAAAAGAAAGGTGACCAATGCCATCTGGCGATAGATGATGCTTAAACACGGAAATAATCTTCTTCTGGACAGATTCAGTAACCCAGGAATGTAAGCCATGCGCAATAATGTAATCAAACTCACCAAAATCTACCGCTATATCAGCAATAGACACATCAATCAATTGTATGTTGCGTAAACCTAATTGTCGGATATGATGACGACCGACACCAATCTGCTTAGATGAAAGATCAATGCCAATAAACGTCGCATCGGGATAATTTGACGCTAACGGAATAATATTACCGCCGCTGGCGCATCCCAGCTCAAGCACCCGTGCAGTCGTTATCTCAACAGCGGGCACGCCAAATAAAGACGCCATAAGATACAGATTTTTTGGATGAGTTAACGCGAAGGGATTACTGGCATAAGGGACTTCATCATAACAGCTCATTAAACTACACCCTCTCTTACCATCAATAAATACTGACCGTTATCCGTTTAATGCGTCAATTACTTAGGCGTATTGGGTACATCAAGCCAGCACTTGCCCCGCTAAGCTCTCTTCAACTCTCATTCTTTAAATCGGCCGTTTAGGAAAAAGATTTAATGGCTAAACAGATTAAATTGACTTACCAAGAAATGGTTTTATTTTAACCAGAAATATTTAAACTCATAGCATTTCTATTAAATAATTATGCATAACCCATGGTAATAGATGTAAGAAAAGGCTATAAATACAGCGGTGCTTGTCATAACATACTATATCAACCAGCGATCTAAAATCGCCGTAGATAAAAGACCAAACTGCCGAGCAAACCATCGTAAACAACCAAATAACCGGTTATTTTTTGTTCTGTTTATAGTGGTAGCATAAATAACGGTAACTGACTTAAGGACCTCAATTCATTCCTAATGGTAGAATCAACGGAAACAAACCCAACTAAGCAAGAGCAAGCCGAACGCCAACCGGCATCGTCTACTCCCCGAAGTTACGTCTCTGACTATCAAGATAGTAGCTCTGACATCGATCAAATAGAAGATACCACGGCGTTTACGCGTGAACATCTTATCGTGTTACTACTTTGCATAGTCGGTATGGGCGTAATAATTTACGCGGCGTGGTCATGGTGGCAAGATGATTCACTTGAAACAACATCTGTGCCAATAGCTAATAACACTGCTGACAGCACGCCTATTTCCGTGCCCGCTACCACACCAATCTCTGGCACTATAGAAAGAGAACTCTCAATTGAGTTTGAAACAAAGCCTGTCGCGGAACTTGAGCAAGAGCCCTTAGAGGGAATTGAACAAGAGTCTTTAACGGAACTTAAGCAAGAGCCTTCAGCGGTATTTGAAAAAGAGCTTTT
>JANQMK010000301.1 GCA_028280085.1 Pseudomonadales bacterium | reverse complement strand
TATGTATTTATATTTGTACTGCTCGCCTTTTTCACTTATCTGTATCTTTAGTAATTCTTTATATTAATATTTATTTTGCTGTTCTTTGTCTTAGACCTTAGTGTTGGAGCCTTTGTCTTAGAATATTTGTCTTAGGCCTTAACGTTAGACTAGCTCTCTAACGAGTTGCCTAATCCCACCACAAGCTTATAGCCAGCTGTTGCAACCGATAGTCTTTATATGGACTTTAGCCTCATCGTCGTCAGACTTAGCTAAATAATGGCTAACTTAGTCCCTTTTCTTAACTTCTTTCTTAGTCCCTCTTAGTCCCTTTCTTAGCCCCTTTATCATCAAGATCACCAAGGAACTTATTTTAACCACCTGATTTATAAACTTTTTTGCCGGTGGTTATACTTCTTGACTATTCGGTCTAAATATCAACCAACCTTAAAATACATTGAATCGCTACCTTTTAATATGGCTAAAAACGATAAAAATGCCAGTATTTAGGTCAATTTACCGTGAATAAATAATGAAGTAAATCGAAAATATCATTAATTGTACAAAAAAGGCCTAGAATTGATGTTATTGTTCTCATTATTCACAGCAAGCATCTGGGCAATAAAATGTGGTGCCTACTAGCTTTATCTGGTGAGCATCATACAAAGCGGCTATTTTGGTTGGCAATTGTTTTATTGCGACAGTGGCACTCATCAACTGGAGCTTTGGCAATTATTCCTCTCACAGTATAATTTTCTCTTCAAAACATACTCGCAACATGATTAAATCCTAAAACAGTTAAGTTAATGCGCACTATTGTCCAAATGGCATAAGTAATAAGCCCCGCCTAAGTGATATACAAAAAATAGGCATATAATCCATTTTTTTATATTATTTAAGAATAAAAAGTGAAGCTAATTTGCCACCCTAAGCCAATCAGATTGACTTTAATGACCCTCTATTCGATGGTGCTAGCCAATGAGTAGAGTATAGAATGACCGCATTATGCTTCTCAATGCTCGATTTAATGTAAGCCGTTTTAACCCTATTTGAGGAAGATCAATTATGGCCAAAGATACAACTGGAGTAGCTCTTTCCCTGTTAAATAACTTTGCCGGCTCTAAAATTGCCGACCAGCTCAAGCTGCGTAAGCCTTCAGAGAAACTAGTTTATTCTGCAACAAAGCATGGTTTTCAAGCAGTTGCTCTTGCATCTCGCCAATTTAAATCCATCAAAAAGTTAACTAAACCCAAAAGATTAGAAACTCCCAAAGAACCACCTAAGTTGTTTGATCTCAACCTCACTGAAGAACAACAAATGATGAGAGACAACCTCTCTCGATTTGCCGCTGAGGTTATTCGTCCTGCCGCAGAAGAAAGTAACGAGCTGGTCGCGACTCCCAAAGCCGTTCTAGACCAAGCCGCTGAGTTTGGTTTACACCTTTTTTCTATTCCTGAAGAACTCGGCGGTGTTGCGGTAGAAAAATCTACTACCAGTAATTTGTTAGCTGTAGAAGACCTAGCACACGGTGATATGGGTATCGCATTATCCATTCTATCGACGGTAGGTGTAGTAAATGCTCTGAGCCAATGGGGTAACACGGAACAACAGAATAAGTATCTCGCGGCATTCGCGGAAGAAAATATTCCCACTGCCACGATAGCAGTCAACGAACCGTCCCCCATGTTCAACCCTTTTGACTTACAAACTACAGCGACCAAAACCAGTACTGGCTTTAAACTGAATGGTGTTAAATCTTGCGTACCTCAACTACGTAACTCTGAGTTAATTTTGGTTTCCGCTAACGTTGAAGGAGAAGGCCCAGCCGTATTTATTATTGAAGGCAACCTAGATGGTGTAGGCGCCCAGGATGACCACTCTATGGGTTTACGCGCTTCTGAACTAGGCCGTCTAGTATTAAATAATGTAGAAATACCCTATTCAGCAAAGTTAGGCGATGACACATTTTGTTATCAAACTTTTTTAAATTACGCCAAGTTAGGTTGGTGCGGTCTAGCCATTGGTACCTGCCAAGCTGTTTTAGACTATGTAATTACCTACTGTAATGAGCGCGAAGCCTTTGGCGAACCTATTTCTCACCGCCAAGCAGTTGCCTTCATGATTGCCAATATCGAAATTGAATTGCAAAGTATGCGTATTGTTACTCAGCGCGCATGTTCACGCGCTGAAAATGGTCAAGATTTCTCTCGCGAAGCTTATCTAGCCGCATTGCTCTGTAGTGAAAAGAGTATGGAAATTGGAACTAACGGTGTACAACTGGTTGGTGGACATGGCTTTACTAAAGAACACCCTGTGGAACGTTGGTATAGAGACCTGCGTGCTGTCAGTATTCTCTGCAACGGTATGCATCTATAAAGATAAATGGCTCTATCTATTTCCCGACACGGTCACAAATAATTTGCACAGGAAAATACTATGTACCTAGAATTACCGAAAAAACTTAAATCTCTCCAAAATCAAGCTCAACAGGTTGCCAATGAAGTATTTCGACCTATTTCTCGCAAATATGATTTAGCAGAGCATGAATACCCTAAAGAATTGGATATGCTTGCATCTGTCATGGATGGTATGAATCAAGGTAGTCCCAACACCAGTGCCGGAGCAGGTGCAATCAAACAGACATCAAAGAAGGACAGCGGTGGCGTTAAAAACGGTACCAATATGACGACAGTTGTTGGCCTAGTTGAATTGTGCTGGGGCGATGTGGGCCTTGCTCTTAGCCTCCCGCGTCAAGGCCTAGGCAATGCAGCCATAGCAGCGGTAGCCAATGACGAGCAGCTTAAGCGCTTTAAAGGTACTTGGGCAGCAATGGCAATTACCGAACCCGGCGCCGGCTCTGACTCTGCCGCCATTCGTACTACTGCGGTTAAAGATGGCGACCATTATGTCATTAATGGCGAAAAGATTTATGTGACCTCTGGTGAGCGGGCAGACGCAGTAGTAGTTTGGGCCACACTTGATAAAAACCTGGGCCGTGCCGCCATTAAATCTTTCGTGGTGGAAAAAGGCACTCCCGGCATGGAAGTTGTTCGCTTAGAAAAAAAGCTAGGTATCAAAGCTTCCGACACCGCTGCCATTAATTTCACTGACTGCCGTGTTCCTGCGGCTAATTTGTTAGGTAACGCTGATATCGACGTGAAAAAAGGCTTCGCCGGTGTTATGCAGACTTTTGACAACACTCGTCCAGTGGTAGCGGCTATGGCAGTGGGCTGTGCTAGAGCAGCATTGGAAAGAACTAAAGAAATTTTAGCAGAACACATTAACTGTGATTATACCAAACCTTTTAATCAATGCAGTGCAGTGGAAGCAGAGATCTATCGTTTAGAAGCCGAATGGGAAGCGGCTAAGCTATTGACCTATAAAGCTGCTTGGATGGCAGACAATGGTCAGCCAAATTCAAAAGAGGCGTCAGTATCAAAAGCAAAAGCTGGGCGCGTTGGTAATGCCATTACACTAAAGTGTGTCGAGCTCTGTTCGTCAGTGGGTTATGGTGAGACTGAGTTGTTAGAAAAGTGGTCTAGAGACTCTAAGATATTGGATATCTTTGAAGGGACCCAACAAATTCAACAACTCATTATTGCACGCCGTATATTAGGCAAGAGTTCAGCAGAATTAAAATAGACACCCTATATCCCGCCGCTTTCATTAAATTGCTGAGATGGTCACCCCATCGACTAAAGTAACAAATGAAAGCCAACTGCTTTAGGCAAGGTAAGTAACCTTGCCTTTTTTATTTATAGCTGTTTGCATAAATGGCTAAGTTTACTAAGCAAGTCAAATGGCACACTAAATATTGCCACACCCACCACTCTCTTAGTCCGCATATGACTTGCCGCCTGTTTACTAACTAGAGGGTTCAACATTTATATTGTTTGGGGGACTGCTATCGATAAAGAGGCTAACCGGCGTTATTAGGTGGGGGTAACTTTATTGCTCGTGAGGGAACTACCGTCGATATGGCATGTTTAAATACCATTTGAGTCGTGACGTTTTTTAATACAACAACATGCTGGTCAAAGCTATCAATAGTGCCCTGTAGCCGAATACCGTTGACCATAAAAATAGAGACCTGTACATGCTCTTTGCGCAATACATTGAGAAACGGATCTTGAATATGTTGGGCATTGCTCATTATATATACCTTAGCTAAACCAATACAGCTTAAAATTAACTCAACATGTTCTAACAGTTGAGCATATTCAGCATAGTCCCATTATGAGTAACATACCATGAATAATTTCCTTTTTAAAAAACATGATAGTGGTGCTTAGATTTAGCATTTACATGATGACTCACCCCAAGCCGCACATCATTATTATTACTCCAACCTGATTGGTTTCAAATTCTCTAACAAATATTCAAACGATGCCGCACTATCGAACTTAAAAGCCACCTCGCCCTTCTGCGTTTTAGCATCGATACGAATCTCTACTGGATGCCCCACTTGTTCACTAATGCGATCTTCCAGCCTTATGATATCACGAGGTTTACCCTTCTTTGCCGGAGCTTGTTCTCCTTTTAAAAAACCGTTGGTATTATAGTTTTTAATTGCGCTCTCTAATTGACGCATATTCAGCCGATCTTTCGCGCCCTTTAAGCATCTTGTCGCTAAACGAATGACAACATTAGGGTCTTCAATAACGGCCAATGATTTGCCCGCTGCCACATTCAATTGCCTTTTGGCAATCCACTCCTTAACTCGTAAAGGAAGTTTCAGCAGACGCAAGTTATTTGTTACTGTTGCCCGAGAAACACCTAACTCATTCGCCAACTGATGATGTTGATAATCAAATCGGGTAATTAGGGTTTGTAATGCTTCTGCATACTCTATTGCATCCAAATCTTCACGTTGCAGGTTCTCAATTAACGCCATTGACGCGGTATCTTCGTCTGAAACATCGCGTATTATGGCTGGAATGGTATCGTGACCCGCCAACTGCATTGCACGCCAACGACGTTCTCCCGCAATAATTTCATAACGCCCATCACCTGCTTTTGCTGGCCGTACCACAATAGGTTGCATTAAGCCCACCGAGTCAATAGAGTTAGCCAGTTCTTGCAAAAGCTGTTGATTAAATTGACGACGCGGCTGAAATTCTCCGCGAACGCACAAATCAACATCAATTTGGCGTATTTCTTCTTTCATGCATTTATCTTGCGACAAAATCATGGACTCCCATTTATCTCACGGTCATCGTTTAGTAAACAAACTAAGTAATGCCAACCCCTACCATTCTTGGATTTCATTAATGCGCTGTTTAACAACATCTGGAACCGATACTTTACAATGATTCTTATAGTCATAAAACACGATCAAGCCATCGCCCTCAGCCACTACGCGCTTCAGTTTGCGACTGGCAACAAAATAGTTCATAGTAAACCGATCTTCGCCTACTTCAGATACCAAGGCACCAACAGCAATCTCATCCGGGTAGACCAATGGCGCCTTAAATCGGCATCCTGTTGAGGCTAAAATAGGACCGAGATGATGCTCTTCCATGGCGTCCATCACCCCCGTTCGGTTAAAGTAAGCAATACGCGCACTCTCGAAATAGCGAAAATACACTGCATTATTGACATGATTAAATGCATCCATTTCACCCCATGCTACTTGCACATCAATAATAACTGGGCAATGAGCAAGTAAACTGGCTTTAAGCTCTGACGAACTAGATTCACCCGCTGGCTCGGTAGACACAGTATCTCTCCCCTATCGGTAATTGAAACAGGATACTCATCGCATAATAGAAGCCAAGCATAATACGTTACAGTGAAAAAAATGCCAGATAAACAGCGAAGAATAAAAAGAATAAATTGAATGGAGAAAAGTACAATGTGATAAAAAACGCTAGCTATGGCTGAAAATCACCCTAACCAGCAGTAGCTAATGCCGCGATGGTTCCCAGATGACTATTAACGAATAAGTATAACGGACTAGAGGTTCCTACCATAATCCAACACCAGCCATACTGTTTCACAATCAGGATCGGTCCAATCGATGCGATGTTTCTGATGAGCATCTAAGTGAATGTAATCACCTGGGTAAACGGCTATTAACTGCTCTTGGTTTTCAAACTCTAAGCGAGCCGCTCCTTTCAGCATGATAACCCATTCATTGTAAGGCTGATCGTGCCATTCGCCTTTTGGTGTACAATGGCCTTTAGAGACAATTCGACGGAGCCGAAATGCTGCATTATTTTCGATATCTTTATGGTGTTCTTCTTCTAATTCTAACTTTTTAGGTAGGTCTTTGAATAAATTTGTAACATTAAATTGAAGTGAATCAAGCACCAGTTCATCGACATCGTCAGAACTGACATGTTCCGAAATGAATACATCCATATGCTGCAGCCTTTCAAATCAATATTTTAATTTTATTGTTCGTTCAGTACGAGCTTGAAGGACTACTAACCTAAATGGTAATAAGCGGATAACACAAAACGCTCAGAAATGTTATCTAAATTGTTGAACTGTGTCATACTATTTTAGATATCAAATCTTCATAACATAATTGCCGAAGCTAGCAAAGGGAATATATAAAACCCTATTCTTAAAAATTAAAAATCATAATGGTATAAATTGCATACACTTCAAAATTATTTACCTCCAGCTACGCCTATCCAACTTATGACAATTGATTTAATATCCCGTGCCAGTATTCACAGGGCATCAGTAACAATAAACATTCAATAAATGTTTGGTGGCATGTGTAATCCAGTTGTTTATCAATAATGTTGGCTTATAAAACGAGAGTTGGTGGCTTCTAATTGATCCACCGAGTGTCACCACCACGTTTGACTAACTTTGCAGCGTTCTCTGGAACTTCTGACATATTAATGACTCAAACCATTCATTCTATTGGTCTTATCCTATTCAATCAGTATCGAGGAGATAGATATGCTAAACAAAATA
>JANQMK010000286.1 GCA_028280085.1 Pseudomonadales bacterium | reverse complement strand
AGGGTAAGAGGCTTCAACAAAACAGATTTATCTGCGCCTTGTCTTAGCAAACCAATATAAGTAAGCTATTTACTTAGCAATATTAATTATACAAAACTGAACCACTTTATAATGTGGTTAAGTTTTGTATAATTAATATTGCTAAGTAAATAGCTTACTTATATTGTTTTGCTAAGACAAGGCGCAGATAAATCTGTTTTGGTGAAGCCTCTTACCCTTCTCGTGTGGCCTTTTACCTAAGCTAATATCCACCGACTGGAATTATTACTATTTCCGATATCTGCCGCCCTTAATCAGAACAATCAGGCCAGTTAGCTTAATCCTGATTGTCATCGCAGGCTTGTGATTACATAAAGCTAGGGCACCTCTGAAGTATTTCCTCATTATTCAGAGGTGCCCTAGTATCGGGTTTTGGTGAATCCATGTGGTATATGAACCAACTTCTGCTTGAAGACAGACTATTTAATAATCGTCTTGCTGATTCCATATTAATTTACCGAATAGTTATGACATTTGTCGTTAACACCATGACTGAGTTGGCAAAAATATTGTTTGATTGCATTTAACTTAAATAAAAATCATGTCTACACTAATATTGGTAAGGTATTGATTTTTAAATGAGAATGTAATGTTTTAGCCGGCAACGGTAACGTTACCTCATGAACATAAGTTGGTAGCTCTAGGAGCATCGGGTGCAAGACAAGCATCAGAAAGCACGTTCATCACTGGCGGCAAAACTTCTACGAACTGTGCTCAGTATTTATTTTATCGCGGCAATGTCAGCGACATGTGTCCAGCTGTTCTTAGAATATAGAAATGAAAAAAAACGTCTTGCTGTTGAGATCGGTCATGTTGCAGAAACGTTTACGCCAATTTTGGCGCAGGCAATTTGGAACCTTGATGATGAACAAATACGTTCTTCATTAGAAAGTATCTTGATTAATAACGACGTGTTAGGTGTTCAAATCCGTGACGATAAGGGCGGAGTAATTTCTAGTTTGGGGGTTGTACGCCATGACGATGGTCGCATCGTGCATGTTAGTGACGAAGAAGAAGAGGTTATGGATGAGAATGTTGATGACCAATTATTAGGGCTATATCATTTTGACAATTTCATTATTTTTGATAGTCCGTTTCGTGGTCGTCAATATGTAGGTAAAATTATTCTATACACTAGCTCCGATGTTGTTTTTGAAAGAGCTACCTATACATTTTACATCACAATTATTAACGCCATCATTAAAACCCTATTTCTGTGGGTTATTTTCTATATTATCTTGAATCGTTTAGTAGCGCGACCGCTAGATCAGTTAACCATTGCTATCAACTACCTCAATCCTGAATCGGAAGAAGAGTACGATATGGATGATATTGTGGACCCCAATCTGTTAGAAAAGGATGATGAGTTAGGGGTTATGGTTCGAGCGTTTAAGGCAATGAAGTATGCGTTGCTACGTAAACAGAGAGCGCTCGATGACTATCGGAGGCACCTGGAAGAGAAAGTAGAGGAACGTACCTTAAAGCTTGAAAATGCATCTAAAGCCAAGAGCGAATTTCTTGCCAATATGAGCCATGAAATTCGCACCCCAATGAATGGTATGCTAGGTATGACCACGTTGCTTTACGACACGCCGCTTAACGAAAAACAGCTACAGCATTTGAAGGTTATCCAGAGTTCTGGTAGAGCGTTACTAGCCATCATTAATGATGTCTTGGACTATTCAAAAATCGAAGCAGGCAAAATGGAAATAGAAAAAATTCGCTTTGATATTGAGGAGCTGGTCGATGACTGTGTTGCTATCTTTTCGGTAAAAGCCGCTGAAAATGATGTGATTATGATGGGCGCGATACGTTCCACTATGCTGAGGTGGGTAAAGGGGGACCCAACGAGAATAAGGCAAGTTTTAATGAACTTGTTAGGTAATGCATTCAAGTTTACTAAACATGGCGAAGTTGTGCTTGATGTTGAACGAGTTGGTAATACAGATAATGGTGAAACGTTGGTGCGTTTTTCTGTGCATGATACTGGTGTCGGAATTAGCGAAGAAAAAATTAGTAAACTGTTTCAGTCATTCTCGCAAGCAGATACGTCGACTACGCGCAAATACGGTGGTACAGGTTTAGGTTTAGCAATTTCCAAACAATTAGCGGAGTTAATGGGCGGTGTTATTGGTGTCGAAAGTGAAGAAGGCAAGGGTTCGGTATTTTGGATTGAGCTACCATTAGAAGAAATTGATGTTCCTTTGGATACAGATACCGCATTATTTCATAAAACTTTACAGGGCTGCCGTTTGTTGGTTGTCAACCAAACTCGGGTTTTTCGTGACGTTATCGTTGAAGCGACGTTAGCATGGGGTGTTGAAACTCAAGTTGCTGAAGGTGGTATACTCGCAAAGAAAATGATAAAGCAGCAGATCGAGAACAACCAGCCTTATGATCTTGTGCTAATAGATTTATCTCTGCCTGATATATCGGGTTTGACCTTGTCTGAAGAATTACAAACGACCTACGGCGATGATGCCCCGACCATCATTTTGAATGGTGCCATTAGACATTCATCGTTTGACACAGAAGTATCGAATAGCAGCTTTGAGTTCTTTATTGAAAATCCGGTTTCAAATAAAGAACTCAAGCAGATATTAGTCAAGGCTATGGGAATAAGAGTTGATGCTGAAGAGGAGTCATTTGACGAGGAAGATTGTGACTATAGCCATATTAAGGTTCTGGTAGTAGAAGACAATATAGTGAATCAGATGGTAGTAAAAGGCTTGCTCAAAAAGCTCGGTATTGATCCTGGCTTGGCGAGCAATGGGTTAGAAGCCATTGAAGCTTGTAAAGCATCGCCAGATTTCTATGATTTAGTATTGATGGATTGTGAAATGCCAGAGTTGGATGGTTGGGAAGCAACTAGGCAGATACGCTCTTTGCGCTATAAGCGCAGTAATGGCGAGAATGTCAGGATTGTCGCACTAAGTGCTCACGCGATGAGTATTGAACGTGAGAAAGCTCAGTTGGCAGGGATGGATGATTATCTGTCTAAGCCAGTTACGCTTGTCGATTTGGAAAATACCTTTCAGCGATTACGCCTGTGATATGAGATTTATGAGATAAGCTGCATTTAGAAAGCTGACAAAAAAGTGGCGTAAACTGAATTAAAGTACATTTATTAGATGTTAAGTCTGAAACACATGATCTTAGTTATTGTTAGATTTTTCTTCTTCATCAAACCATAACATAAAATACTTTTCCATAATAATGTCAATCGAGCCATTATCTAACAGTTGCTTAACGCGCTTTGAGAAATGATCGATATACTTTACGCAAGACGAATTTTTTGAAAAGGCAAGGTATTCATCAATGATTAGCAAGGGTTTTTGTGTGTGGCTAATTTTATTGGCGTAACCTGCTTTGCCTAGATACATTAACGTAGGCATTAAAGGCCCTAGAATATAGTCGATTCGACCGAGTTCCATTTTGGTAAAGTTTTGCTCTACTATACGTACTGGCTCTACGTGCAGGTTTTTTTTCATATAAGTATCAAATTCTTTACCAAAACTAACGCCTAATGTCATACTGCCTACTTTATCCTTTAGGTCGTCCCAGCTGTCATATTTGATTTTTCTATTATTGTCATAGAATACGCCCTGCGCTGATGGAGTGACCGGTGGATAGACATATCTCAAAAACGCCTCACGCTCTACTGTTTTTCTTACCCCGAGTAGTAAGTCGACTTCACCTCGCTTAGCCCTTAATAAAACGCGCTTCCAAGGCCCGCCTTCATCCGCTGTAGCTTTAATACCGACTTCAGCAAATATATTTTGCACCATTTCTACATTGGTACCCACTAACTTGCCATCTTTGCGCCAACTTAGAGGGGGATACTGTGTTCCACCGGAGATGATAGCTGTGCCTTGATCACACGAGGCAAAGGCGTGAGGTGTCGCGATAGCGAGTAATAGGCAATAGGTAAATAGGTGACATCTGGGTTTGGTTAGCCGGTTCATTCTGCGAAGGCCCGGTCGATGTAACCAAATGCTTTTACAGTTGTTAAAAACTAATGACATAATGCGAATATTATCAACTTTAATAAGACAAGGTTTCATTCTCACCATTCTGTAAGAAGTGAGATTCCCGCCGGATTGTGTTTGGACTTAGCAAATGGTACCAATTAGTATAGCTGGAAACGGGGGGATGGTTGAAATATTGATCTACAATGGGGCCGGCTTCTTTATTGCCTATAAGAGCGAATGGAATAGAAGAAGCCGGTGTTATTCTGATACCGAGCAGAACTGATTGTGATGATTACCCACTTTCTATAGGATAATCATCAATCTAGCTGAGATAAGTCTCTAACTGCGCCCGTGTCAGCGCTGGTAACGAGTTTGGCATAGGCTTTTAGTGCTTGACTAACTTGCCTTTTTCGCGGCGCGGTCGGCTGCCATGCACCCGTTCCTTTTGCCTCCATTGCTGTTCGGCGCGCTTGTAATTCTTC
>JANQMK010000268.1 GCA_028280085.1 Pseudomonadales bacterium | reverse complement strand
AGATAATGCAGCCCTATTAGTATATCATGCAAACAGTAATACCAAACCAGAAAACGCGACGCTAACAATTGATCTCGATTGGTCCGTTAGCACCGACGTTCTACCGAATAGAGTCGAGCGAAGCGAGAAAGGGAAAACTCACTTTCAGCTGCGTTACGCCAACCCAGATAATGAAACGAGCTTTACTATAAACAGCGACTTTAACTTTGTCGCTAGCCCCGCGGCAAATTTTGAGTAATAACGACAATAACTTAACAACGACATACTAAAAGTAGCGGCATCTTTTTAGCGGTGCCTCTCACTAAAAGTCTGTAATTACATTGGTTACTTCGCCTCTTGCAGTAATTTCGTCTCTGCGCCAGTTATTGTCGGTCAGAGACGAGTCTTTACGATCTGCACTAAAATCCAGCAAACGGCAAAAGTGGCACCAAAACCAATGCCCCACCCGAGCCCCTGCAGCGCTTTACCGTAAATAGCCTCTAACCCTGAGACGGAGTTAGGCGCATCAGCAACTAAGATGCCTAGCACAGGCGATATCAATAGACTAAGCACCAGCACTACATTGAGTATTTTTCTATCATTATCCACAGCACCCATTTTGCGTCCTTATTGATTTGTCCAATACTATGGGTAAATAATTGGAAATAGCTAATTTATACACTAAGATCATTGATTGAAAATCAACTAATAATGTTACCGGCATCGGGAGCACAGAATGAACTATAACTTACTTAACATCCGTTTGCTGCTGTGGCTAACTTGTTGTACCACAACCTTGCTCTCATGCTCGCTCAATACCGAGCCCACGGCAGATGAACTCTTGTTAAGTGAAAGTAACTTCGCGCTAGGAAAGTTTAAAGTTGCAGGGGAAAATAACACTGATTCGCCAGATTATTTTGAATTCAATAAAAATGGCGAATATTCATTTACCCAGTTTGCTTCATCACCAACTAACTGTTACGAAAAAATTGTCAGAGGCAAATGGCACATTACTGAAAATGTCCTTTCCATAGATACCTACACCGTAGATGTCTACGATAATTGCAACTTTACCCAAACTGAACTGCTTAATTCTAATGCAACTTTTTTTGATTTCACTATGATAGGCGACTCTTTTTCAGTTAAATCCAAAACTGGCCCCAGCACTTATGAGTCTATCTTGTTTGTGAAAACACTTTAATACCCTATCATAGAAATTTTTTAAAAATCATAAACTTATGCTCGTCATCATGACGACCACTGATACGTGGGACCGCACTAATCCTATATTTATCTAACGTTGATTGATAATATATTGACTATTTTTAGCAATATTGATTAGAATTTAATCAATAGACTTTCAGCTATCCCTTTTGTTTATTTTTATGGCTATAGAAAAACACCACATTGTCGATGCCATCGCCTATGACCCAGAACAAGACAGAGTTATTTTAGGGCTGATGTCTATGGGTTGCTGGGGCAAAACAGGTGAGCGTTTATTTGATCTGCTAACAAAAATTAAAACCTATCTCGCCTATGCACTAGAAGGACCGTTACAGGAAGATTACCCCGAATTGTCGGACAAAACGATCGTTATCCGTCTTTATCATAACCACGGCTTAGGGGATGAAGAAATGGAGTTAGTCCAAGCATTGCGATCTGACTACTTGAAACCTGCAGGTATCAAGTGGGAACAACACAGCTTGCCACGCCATATAAACCTTATCTAACAAATACTGCACTAGACGTAATCTACCTACACTGTTACCCACACTATTACCAATACTATGCCTTGCCTTTGCCATTTTTTTTGGCCGCTAAGAAAAATGTGCAGTAACTGAATCTTGTGCTATGTTTAATTGGACTTACGTTCGTGGTTCACTTTGCTCGTTTGCCTTTCTTTATAGCCAACAATATAACAAGACAATGGAGCGGAACATGCCCAAATCTAAAATATGTCCTTTCTGCCACAGTACCGCGCTAATCTCTCTTCATTCCCAAAACATTAAGATTTGTGCTGACTGCAAGAAATCACTCTACAACCCGTTAAAGTCTAACCAACGAACACTTATCAATAATAACCGACGCCAATAGTTACCAGTTGCTTACGTAATCACTGAATAAATAGGTGAGATTAGTGGAGTAAAGGATGGTCTTTAGGTAGTTGCTTAGCTATCCACATGGCTAAGCGGTGCTTCATATTTAAATTATTCTCATTGCCCTTGGACAGCGGCTGCAGCAGTTTATCATGGACTAACAAGCGATAAATGTATTCGACTTTTTGTTTGGAGGAATCCGTCGGCTCAAATTCGCCAACCCCGCGTTTTTGCATATATAGGGTGCCAACACGGATAGCTTCTTTCACTAACTGGGCTTCATTTTTCAGCTTTTTCATATTAACCCCTGCTTGGTCATGATCGACAAGTTTAATCCAAACTGCTTTCTCTTGGACTTACATGGGTTCTTAAAAGTTCACTATGACATCATATTGGGCCAAATTCAATTGGCACCAGCCCACTGCGTATCATTAGTTAAATCCGATTCATAGTAGGCTCTAATGACATCAAAAGCCTGTTGATCGGCGCCTTCATTTTGCAGGGCTGGCTCAGTTAACCAACGATAGGAAATTAATTCTATAACCTCTGTAACCTGTGTGTTGCCTTCGGTAGTCTCCTCTAAACGATCAGTCACATGCAACGTGACATTTGGTAAATGCTCGATGCCTCGGTGGTGGTAATAATAATTCTCATAAGCAAAGCGCTGAACCTGGAAAATAACGTCTGATCCAACATCATCCATCATGTCGTCAATAACAGTATACTCTACCACAGTGAAATTATTGCCACCTTCGCCACGCTGATAGTGCGAACGCATGTTCTGAATAAGTGGCTGCAATGAGGCATGGTTAGGTACATGCGAATAATATTGAAAAACATCCGCAACCGGTGCGTTGACGATAATAGATGTTTCTTTTATCACCTCTCGCCGGCTTTGGCTAACAACAGGTAAAGGCACCGTTGGTGTAAGATAATTTGCATCCCAGACATATTTCCATTGGTTATAATGTCGGGGTACGACCTCAACATCAGCCGAAGACAGCGGGCTATAGCAACACACACAAAAGATATAGATTGTCGAAACAGCAACTATCCTATCGGATATCACGCCATTCACGACTCTTGCCACTTGCTCATTTATCATTGACGGAATCTTATCCCTATTGAAGCAAGGTATAAATCAACGTCATCAAGCATTAGGTTCTGCCAACAAGTTGCTAGGCCCAAACCTGAACATGGTACCATTCAAACTACACATTATTAGTTAAATAAAATAATGCTGTTTAAAAGATTACCAGCCTAAATATACTTATGCTTAACAAGGCCTCAGCCGTATTCCTGATGAACGGCCAGTTTACAAAAGGTCGTGAAAGATTGCGAGCAAATACCGACGTAGCAAGATGGAAACCGGAGACCTTAAGCCGCTCCAGCTTGGCAATGAGTCAGTATCAAAGACGAGCTCCTCGAATGCAGAGATTAACACAAACCTGTCCGATAACCGTATACCCCCCATTTCAGCCGTTAAGCAACTTCATGGGTCAATCAGTTGTAAATTTTAGGCCATCGCCGGCCTTTATCCGCCATCAAACCAGGTGAACAATGCCATTTTTACCAGTAGCACTGAGTGCGACCATTCCGGACTCAGGCTAAATGGATAGCCCTACTTGCTAAGTGGTGAAAACGGGCCACTGCTCATTGCTACAGTCCCTTTACCTAATAAGGTAGTCCAAGTAATACCCGCATATGGTCAACGCTGTACAAAAAATCCGTTAAAATCGGCCATAGCTGCCTAAATTCACTACATTGGTAGTAAAAACTGGTATCATAGAAATCATGCAAACCATTAATATGACACCCCAAAAATCCAACCAGCTTATCGACCCATTTGGTCGACACATCAGTTATGTACGCCTCTCAGTGACCGATCGCTGTGACTTCCGATGTGTTTACTGTATGAACGAAGACATGACCTTTCTCAATCGCCGAGAAGTCCTCAGTTTGGAAGAAATAGCCTTAATAGGCCAAGCATTTGTTGAGCTGGGTGTAACAAAGATCAGATTGACAGGTGGTGAACCGTTAGTCCGTAATGGCATACTGGGCTTAGCGAAAAACTTAGGCACACTAAAAGCAATAGGGTTAGAAGAGTTGCTATTGACCACCAATGGCTCGCAGCTAGCTAAGTTAGCAAGCCCACTAAAAGAAGCCGGTGTATCTCGAGTCAACATCAGTTTAGACTCACTTAACGCCAATCGTTTTAAAAGGCTGACGCGCACTGGTGATTTAGCGAAGGTTATTGCCGGCATAGACGCGGCTATTGCTGCAAATTTTTCGCGGATTAAAATTAATAGCGTTATCATGCAAGGTCGCAACGATGACGAAATTCTAGATCTTATTAAATTCGTCATTGCACGCGGCCTTGACATCAGCTTCATTGAAGAAATGCCCTTAGGGACTATTACTGATCATGGTCGTGCAGAAACCTTTTGCTCGAGTACTGAGATTAAGCAAATCATTGAACAGCACTATTTATTAACCCCTAGCACACAAAAAACAGGGGGGCCTTCACGCTATTACAATCTACAACCTACTAGCTCCCAAGTAGGTTTTATTTCCCCACATTCCCATAATTTTTGTGGTGATTGCAACCGCGTACGGGTGACCGTAGAAGGTCGTCTACTGCTATGTCTCGGCAACGAACACTCTGCCGATCTAAAGCCCTTGCTAAGAAACAACCCCGGCGAGGTTGAACCTATCAAGCAAGCCATTCTTGAGGCAATTACTAGAAAGCCTGAAAGGCATTACTTTGATCTCAGGCAAGCTCCGCAACTCGTCCGTTTTATGAATATGACCGGTGGCTAGCCCCACTAACTCCTCGGCAAAATACCATGCAGCCAGCAAAAGATATTTTTAGTTATCGCAAATATTGGGCAGAGTGCTTTGGACCAGCACCAGTTTTACCAATGACTCGGCGCGAAATGGACGCGCTGGGGTGGGATAGTTGCGACGTTATTATCGTAACCGGTGACGCCTATATCGATCACCCAAGTTTCGGCATGGCGCTAATTGGACGTTTACTCGAGTCACAAGGATTTCGTGTGGGTATTATCGCCCAGCCTGACTGGCGCAACAAAGATGCGTTTATGTCGTTGGGCAAACCAAATCTATTTTTCGGCGTAACCGCCGGCAATATGGACTCAATGATTAACCGCTATACTGCCGACCGCAAACTTCGTTCCGACGATGCCTATTCTCCAGAAGGAGCACCCAATCAGCGCCCAGAGAGATCGACCATTGTTTACAGCCACCGCTGTCGAGAAGCTTACCGAGACGTACCCATTCTAATTGGCGGCATTGAAGCTAGCCTACGTCGACTCGCACATTACGACTATTGGTCCGACAAAGTGCGCCGCTCAATGTTAGTAGATGCCAAAGCTGACATGCTATTTTTTGGTAACGCCGAGCGAGCTATCGTCAATATTGCCCATCGCCTATCCCAAGGCGAAACTATTCATGATATCACCGATATTCGCGGTACCGCATTTATTCGTCAACAGGTACCCGAAGATGATTGGCGTGAAATAGACTCATCTTCGCTTGATGTGGTTTACAGCGCCACTCCTATTAAGCACAATCCTTACGACACACCAAAAACGGAAACCTGCTCAGCCCAACAGCCTCTTGCAGCCAATGCTGCTAAGCCAGTGGCAATACAGTTACCAAATCAAGACAGAAATGTTGTCATCCGCTTACCTTCATTCGATACCGTAAAAAGTGACAATACCCTTTACGCTCACGCGTCGCGTGTATTTCACCGTGAAACTAACCCGGGTAATGCGAAAGCGTTGATACAGCACCAAGGCCAACATGAAGTATGGGTTAACCCTCCGCCTATTCCGTTATCGACCGAAGAGTTGGATAATGTCTACGAGCTACCTTACAGCCGTAAACCACACCCTCAGTACCAAAACAAAAAGCTGCCCGCCTATGAAATGATTCGCTTTTCAGTAAATATTATGCGAGGTTGTTTTGGTGGCTGCTCATTTTGTTCTATTACCGAGCATGAAGGTAGAATCATTCAAAACCGCTCGGAGGATTCCATCGTTCGTGAAGTTGAAAAAGTAAGGGACTTAACCCCCGGATTTACTGGCACGATTTCCGATCTGGGTGGACCGACCGCCAATATGTGGCGTATGCACTGTAATAGCGAAGTTATTGAAGCATCATGTAAACGTCTTTCTTGTATATTTCCCAGTATCTGCAAAAATTTAAATACTGACCAGACACCACTAATTCATCTCTATCGTCGAACACGCACACTGCCAGGCATTAAAAAAGTGTTAATTGCCTCAGGTTTACGTTACGACTTAGCTGTTAAAACTCCAGAATATGTCAAAGAGCTGGTTACCCATCATGTTGGGGGTTATCTTAAAATCGCGCCTGAGCATACTGAAGCCGGGCCATTGTCGAAAATGATGAAACCAGGTATCGGCGCCTATGATGAGTTTAAAGCATTGTTTGAGAAGTACTCCAAGCAGGCAGGTAAAGAGCAATATTTAATACCCTATTTTATTTCTGCTCATCCTGGAACGACTGTTGAAGACATGATGAATTTAGCTCTTTGGCTAAAGCGTAATAATTTTCAAGCTGACCAGGTGCAGAACTTTATTCCTTCGCCAATGGCTAATGCCAGTACAATGTATCATACGGGTAAAAATCCGCTGCGTAGGATAACCGCCCGCAGTGACAAAATGTTCGTGGCCCGCGGTGAAAAACAACGCCGCATACAAAAAGCGTTTTTACGCTACCATGATCCCGACAACTGGCCATTATTACGTAAAGCACTAAAAGACATGGGGCGCAGTGATCTGATTGGTAATGGTAAAAATCATCTCATCCCTTTAACACAACCGACTAAAGTTGATGCTCGCGTCAAGGATGCTGACAAAATCAATAAGCGCAACGCTAACCGCTTGCTAACCCAACACACTGGGCTGCCACCTATGCATGAGGCTAACAGCAAGAAAAATGCTAATTGTAAACCAAAGCGCAAAAAAAGCTGGGCTAAAGCGAAACCCAAAAAGAAATAGTCATTGCAGGTCACATTAACAAATCTTTGATGTATTCCACTCTGTTTATACAAGGCAAACAATGTTAGCGAACGATCATCACTTTCCGCTAGGTGCGCTGCGACAAAACCTTCAAAGGCTTGTTATCATCCGCTTTATTGTTATCCTTGCACAACTCGTCGCCGTAATGTTGAGTTACTTCACGCTAAAACTAGCCGTTAATTATCATTGGATCAGCATCATTATAGGTTGCCAAATAGGTATCAATATGCTGGTCATATGGCGCTTACAAAAATCTTGGCCAATTACTACATTCGAATTCTTTTGTCAGCTTGTGTTTGATATCCTGGGGCTTTCTGCCCTACTCTATTTATCTGGCGGAGCTAGTAACCCTTTTGTCTCCTATTATCTAGTCCCTATTACCATATCGGCCGCTCTGCTGCCTTGGCGATTTACCTGGACAATTTCAACATTGTCCCTTCTGCTATATACGCTGCTGTTATACTATTTTATCCCTCTCGACGAACTTGCTCCCCATAGCATAGCGCACACACAACATAGCAGTGGCCACCACCTGGCGCATGATGGTTCAATCAATCTACATATTCTGGGGATGTGGTTGAACTTCGCTATTAGCGCTATTCTCATCACCTACTTTGTTGTGAAAATGGCACAAGCGCTACGCGACCAAAACGAATTGATCAATACAGTGAAAGAGGAGCGACTGCGTGACGAACAAATCCTCACTATCGCAACACTAGCTGCCGGCACAGCTCACGAGATGGGTACCCCATTAAGCACATTAATGGTATTGCTCAGTGATATGAAAGACGAATACGCAGATAACGAAAACTTGCACAAGGATATTACTACGCTTTTACAACAAGTCTCGCTCTGTAAATCAACATTAAAAAAATTGGTCTCCACCGCGAATATGCAACAACACACCGAGACCCAAACCGTTTCAGTTTCAGATTTTATTCATACCATTATCGATCAATGGAAAATCATTCGGCCAGAAGTAACATTAGATTTAACCATAACGACTCAAGCCTCTGCTCCCAACATTAAAACCGATGCAACCCTGGGGCCAGCAGTGTTAAACTTACTCAACAACGCTGCCGACGCTAGCCCAGAAAATATAGCTATTGAGCTCAGCTGGAGCCAACAAACCTGGCAGTTAGAAATCAGAGATTATGGCTCTGGCATTCCAGCGGAAATGATTGACCAACTCGGACAAGCCTTTATTACTACCAAAGGCAAGGGGTTAGGCATAGGCCTCACCATTAGCCATGCCAGTATATCAAGGCTGGGCGGAACGATTAAACTGTATAATCACCAAGACGGTGGTACACTCACTACAATAGTGCTCCCCATACGCTGAACAAAACCGGTAACACAACCACGCATGTATTATGAACGATTCAACCACCAATACGTACAATATAGGTCTGCATCAAGATAAACAACTAGATGACAAACATTTACTGATCGTCGATGACAATCAAGTGTTTGCTGATGTTTTGGCAAGATCATTAAAAAAACGGGGTTACCACGCAAAGGTCGCATACAATTTTGCCGACGCAATAGAGATTGCTACGCAGCTACGTCCCCAACTTGCCGTTATTGATTTAAAAATTGAATTGGAATCAGGCCTTGATTTGTTACTTGAGTTGCAACAAATTAACCCCACTATCAAAATGCTTATATTGACAGGTTACTCCAGTATTGCGACTGCGGTCGAAGCCATTAAACGCGGGGCGATAGACTATCTCTGTAAACCTGCCGACGCCAACGAAATTCTGCAGGCACTGAAAGAAGCTGACCACACGCGCTCAATCGATATCGCTCAGGAACCGCCCTCGGTTGAACGGCTTGAATGGGAACATATCCAAAAAGTCTTACACGAAAATGACGGCAACATATCTGCAACCGCTAGAAGCCTCGGTATGCACCGACGAACCCTGCAGAGAAAACTGCAGAAAAGGCCCGTCAAACGCTAACTACCCTTCGGCCAATAGCTTACGAATTTCAGCCTCAATTTTCGGTATATCCTTTTTCTTAAAACCTTTATGTAAGTAACGAACATTGCCAGACTTGTCAATGAGGTAGCCCGACGGCATACCTTGTACAGCATAGAGTTCCGGCGTCTTTTGTTCTGCATCATATAGAGTTAAATAATCGACGGGGTATTTGCTGAGAAACTTCTTGGCATCTTTTTCCTTACTATCAACATTAATCGCCGCAATTTCGAAACCATCATCTTTGAGTTTGCTGTACAGCTTATTCAATTCAGGAAAAGACTTGCGGCAAGGTCCACACCAAGAAGCCCAAAAATCAACATAAACCACTTTATCCCGTAGAGAAGACAAGCTAACCATACTTTTATCAGTAAGTGTCGGCAAATTAAACTCAGGCGCCGGTCGCGGTTGTTGTTGGCTACCAAAAGCCAAATTAGAACAGGCCAAAATAAAGACAAAACAAACCCAGCGCTGGTAACGAGTATATGCTCTATTAGTATTCATGCAGACCTTCACTTTGTCAGTTAGTTAATGGAAGTAGCGTCAGTTAAAGGCAGCACCCTAAATGGAGGCAGCTATTAAAACAATGACACGCTATTGTACGAAGAGTTACAAACGGGGAAAAGAAAAAGTACCCATCAATCGAGAATAAGATAATACCTCATACGACTTAAGATACCGCCATCACAATGGACACTATAGCTGACCTGGCTATAGCCATTAAGTAGTTTGTTTTTTGTTCTATTGCATTTCGTTTCCGTTAATTTCTGAGATAGAATAGCCACCTTTTTTGAAACACACCACTGACAGGTTAATAAAAGAACAGCCTTATCCTATTACAGATGATATGCGCTAAACGTTTTAAGACCCCGCTAACAACCAGTATTCGGAAAGGACTATGGCACATTCCCTGTAAGGCGCGTCTTGCTAAAACACCTTTGGAGCGCACGTAATATCGACGAACTTTTGTTAAACCACACTCTTTTGTTAAATCACACTAGGGACTATCATGAGCAAAAAAAACAGTTACAAAATTGCCTTACTTGACGGCGACGGTATTGGCCCAGAGCTAATGAATGAGGCAGTCAAAGTATTAGATTTGGTCGAAGCCAGAAACAATATAAAGCTCGAGCTGATTCATACGCCTTTTGGCGCCCAGGCTTACTTCGATTGCGGCCACCCTTTTCCCGAACAAACAAAACAGATTTGTGACGACGCCGACGCCATTATTAAAGGACCCATTGGACTAAGCCATGAGGCATCACAAAAAATCCCCGTAGATATGCAACCTGAGCGCGCCGCACTATTGCCACTCCGTCGACGCTATGACACCTACGCCAACTTTCGTCCGGTATCCCTGCCGCCTGGCTTAGCCCATTTTTCACCTTTAAAAAAATCGGTTATTGGTGATGGCATCGATATGATTATGATACGTGAATTGGTTGGTGGTGTTTACTTTGGCAATAAAGAAACGGGGGTTAACGACCAAGGCCTACGCTATGTTGTGGAAACCTTAGAATACGACGAAGAGCAAATTCGCCGCATATTAAAAGTGGCGTTCAATGTAGCTCAGGGCAGAAAAAAAGTACTACACAATATCCACAAAAGCAACGTATTAAAGTCCAGCGTGTTATGGAATGAAGTTCTCAGCGAAGTCGCCAAAGACTACCCCGACGTTGAAGTGAGGCATCTACTCGTAGACGCCGCAGCTACATTGCTTTGTCTTAACCCAAGCCAATTCGACGTCATGGTAATGGAAAACATGTTTGGTGATATTCTCAGTGACCAAGGCGGTGGTATTCTCGGTTCTTTAGGCTTGATGCCTTCAGCCTGCTTAGGTGACCAAAAAGCTTATTACGAGCCATCCCACGGTTCTGCGCCAGACATTGCTGGCAAAAACATTGCCAACCCTTATTCAATGATCGGCTCGGTTGCCATGATGCTTGAGTATAGTTTGGGAATGGCAGCAGAATCTAAAAATGTTTGGCAAGCCATGCAAAGCGTTTTCGCTCAAGGCTATTCCACGCCTGATCTCTCTAAACCAGGTAGCAACGTCACTATGATCAAAACCAACGAGTTTGGTGATAGAGTGACTGACGCACTAGCGAAAGCGCCAAGCACCGTCGACTAGCCGGTTAACAGATGAGGACTAATGAGAGCTAACCATAACGACTAACCCTCGGTATCTCCCTTTGCAAAGGGAGATACCCTATCTGCTGCGTTTACCTTTACCACTCTACTCAGACCTTACTAAACTCTGGTCTTACTAAACTCCGGCCTGACACTAAACATGGCCGCACATAGTCGCGGTTTTCAACTGACGCTTATTATCACCAGCTAGTAAGACGAGTAAGCGTAGTAACCCGCATCCTGGCTTACAGTGTCAAAATATAGTGCATTAGGTCACTAATATCCTGTTTATTCTGAGTGCACCACGGGTGTGGTGCGGCCGGCAGTCCAATGGGTTCGTCCGAACCCAGTTCTGCTACGCCATACTCAGCGCGAAACTTTTGGTAATCCCAATAATAAAATTCTGTATCCCACGGCACTTCAACAAAATACTTATGCCGCTCAACAAAGCGATTTCTGGCTGCCCCGTCGGTGCCAGCCGATTTGTAAACCCTAAAAACATCGCCGCGCTGATTATGAGGTGGAAAAGCCGTCGGAAAATCCGCTCCCGGGTTACCCAAGGGTGAAGGCTCATGTATGGTGTAGTAGTTATTATAGAGATCACTACCTTCCCGGCATCGGTCGGGATTAACTAAATCTTCTAAATTCCTGACATGACCGTCGCTGAGTAAGCCGCGATGTTGCACCCAATACATATTATGCAGAAAGCCGACGCGAATAGATTGCATCTTACGCTGATAATCAGTAAAAGCAAAAAAGCGACCCACTTCATCTAGTCGAAACATATCCTCGTTAGTATGCATCATCAAATCATCCGCATGACATGAACCACAATCTCGCTGAAAAATAGCCTTACCTCGATCAACGGCTGCTTTAACGCCACCATATGCTTGCCAACCAGCTTGGACAAATTCGCCCTCGCTGACATTGCCAGCCGCAGTTTGCAACAGCCCATTGTGTCGTAGCCAGCGGTATAAACCAACATTAATAAGATCACCATTGTATTCATCTAAAACCGTCATATATGCCGTCAATGCTTGCAATGGTCGGGCAAACATGGAACCTGTCGCACCATTGGGCTCCTGTGCATGAATGTAGCTACCTTCAAACCCCACGTAAGATTCTGTATGAGAAATTGAGCGACGAATAGGAAGATACTGCGTAATATCTGGCGTAGCCACAGGCGAGAAAGAATAATCGTTGTCAGTCAATGAGCCTTCACCGGCGCCACGTACCATAGTGGGGTCACCCGTACCCGCATAGACATTATAAATTAGGCTTGTTTTATCAACACTAGCTTCCCCTGGTGACCATGTTGGTCCCGGTTCCGTGCCTTTAACGCCGCTAAAGGTATCTAATAAGGTCCACTTCATACTCCAATGTGGATTGGGTAGACCACCAAAAACACGAGTGATATTTACGCCCGGGGATTTTTCGTAAGATATGCGATAGCCATGACACGAAGCACAATTAAAGCCAATCCACTCTCCCACACCTAAAAAGGGATGGCTCGATTCCGCAAAGCGGTAACCGACAAAACCGGAATTGCGCGTATTACCCTTAGTGAGTTGCGGCGACAAGGTGAGAAAACCAGGTATCGGTGTTTTCTGTGGATAGGGGTCGAAAAAGTAGTCGTCTATCGCAACATCGGGAACTTCACCTCGCACCGTAGGATAAGCACCAAAGAGCTTAAATGGATCAGCTATCTCACCAGTAATGGGATCTGTCGCTTTACCAGTAAATATCTTAACCCAATCTAAATTACGCGCAGAATGACTAAGCCCTAAATTATACTCATAAGACCAATACATCGCTTCGCCAAGATCAACCAGCGCTTGATAATCAGCATTGACTATATTGACAGGAACCGCAACTGTTTTCTTAGTGGGACCTAGGCGAGAAACGACATCACAATTATGCACAAAGTTCTTATCGGTTATTCGCTCGTTTTGCGCATCAATCACGTTATGAGCTTCACCCGGGCGAAGTAACGACTCGTTATAATCAATTCGTTTTTGTACCTGTACAACAATGGGACCATTATTGGCATGTACTGGTACGCGAAAGTTAATCATATCATCTTCCCAATTCAGTACGTCTTTATCCCAAGTGTCTTGCAACTGGGGCACTTCAAAATGTATCTGTTTGAAAATATTTATCTCTTGCTTATACATTTTTAGGTCGGTCTCTAATACCCGTACATTGCCAACCATAATCTTTGAAAAATCAATATCAGGACCGTAGCCAAGCCCAGAACCCACTAACACTACGTCGTCGCCGGGACGTAAGGTTGGTAAAGTACTATCCCCTAAATGCCAGATCGTATTCCCATTTACTTTCATTGATGTGATAACAGGGTTTGGAAAACTATTAGCCGATAACGAGCGAGACAGTTCACGTTGCTCGTCAAATTGGCATGCTGCTTCTTGATCGGGAAATTCAACATCCTCATTACCACCACAGCCGACCAAAACACTACTCAAAAAGATTAATAATAAAGTTGCTGGTTTCACAGTGAACTCCCTAATAATTATTATATAAATAGCTATTCAACTATAACCCTTAAGTACCGCTGATACACCAATAATTCAACTCAATTAACTAGACAGCTTACTACGTATGGCCGCGAAGAAAATACAATGTAGTCACAACAAACATGACTTACATCAAAGGAAACGCTCAGAAAGCTATAAATCTAACGCCAGGTCGTTAGCTTTTCAACCATGGCGCTGACATTAAAAGTAACATGCCTATCCGATATAACTTAGTATAAGATTTTTGTTTAATGAGTTCAGATGCTTGTCTAATACAAGATCTGTTTAATACTAATATCTAACGATCAAACGTCTTTATTACTGTTATTGAATCGCACTTTCAAAAATTTTTAAGTTAGTCAGCTTAAGTTGTGCAGTATTAAGAAGATCTAATGGCAGATAAAAATAAGCTACTTTTAGTTAAGCCGTTTTTATTAAACCGTTTTTATTAAATTATCCTTAACAGTACTTATCAATGATCAACCATACCCATCAAATTGCCGGTCATGATTGGCTCTAGGCTTGGTCATTTTTTCACGGCATAAAAGAACATTTTTTATACTGCTCGAGTTATTCCATGTCCTCTTTCATGCAACTGTAAGTTAATAACACGCAACGTCGCAATAACCGCCGCAAATACTTGATTAGCATGCACACCGCGCGTTTTAATAGTTTGTTTGTCTTTGGTCAACCAAGCAATCGAACACTCCGTTAGTGCATTAGTTTCCCCCCCTTTGGGAATACGCACCTCGTAATCGACTAAACGGGGTAGCTCAAAATCCCTTTGCACCATCACTTTGGTAATAGCATCGATAAACGCGTCAAAGCCACCGTTACCACTCCCGGATGACTTATAAATTTCTCCCTGCACATCCACACGAATGCTAACGGTTGACTCGATATTAAGGCCACTGGTAATAGAGCAATTAAGCAATTTTATGTGGTCGTACTCTTTACTCTCAAGCACGTCAGCGATAATAAACGGAAGGTCTTCGGGCGTTATCCGTTGTTTGGAATCCCCCAATTCAACCACCCGTGCCAGCACTTTTTGTTGGTTTTCCTCCGATAGATTTAAGCCGGTAGCCTCTAAATTTTTCAGTAGAGATGCTTTGCCACTCATTTTACCCAAGGCGTATTGGTGTTTACGGTCAAACCGATCAGGACTTAATCGGGTCTTATATAGTCCTCCCTTGTGATCACCATCGGCGTGAATACCCGCTGTCTGAGTAAAAACATCAGCGCCAACAATTGGCGCATTGTGCGCAACCCATTTACCGGAGAAACGTTCAACCATTTGGCTAATCGCAACAATACGCTTTTCATTGACCGACAACGCAACTTGCAACTTGTCCTTTAATACAACGGCAATCTCGGCTAACGAAACATTCCCAGCACGCTCTCCTAGACAATTAACCGTACAGTGTAACGAGCTGACACCTGCTTTAACCGCTGCCATTGCATTAGCGGTAGCAAGACCATAATCATTATGAGAATGAAAATCAAAATGGCAACCGGGATAGCGTTTTACCATATCTTGAATACCCACATAAACTTCCTCTGGGCTCATTACCCCCAATGTATCCGGCAACATAAAATGATTAATGCCAATGTCTTTTATCTGTGCCATTAACTCATAGACATAGTCCGGGTTATCCTGATAGCCATTGGACCAATCTTCTAGATAAACATTTACTTGCAAACCCGATGTCAATGCATAATCAACTGTTTGCCTGATATCTGTCACATGCTGATTTAAGGTTTTACCAAGCTGCTCGCGGCAATGTTTTTCACTGCCCTTTGTCAGCAGATTAATCACGTTACCGCCAGCCTGTAAAATCCAATCAACACTTTTCTTATGATCGACAAAGCCCAACACTTCTACTCTATCAACAAACCCTTCATCGGCAGCCCATTGATTAATACTGGCAACAGCCTGTTGCTCTCCAGCAGATACCCGCGCAGAAGCCACTTCTATACGATCTACTTGCAGTTCTTTCAGTAGGGCTTTTGCGATATTAACTTTTTCTTCACAACTAAAAGAAACCCCCTGAGTCTGTTCCCCATCGCGCAATGTAGTATCTAGTAGTTGGATATGTTTACCGGCCAGCGACATAGTCTATTTTCGTCCTCAGCATGGTTCTAAAGCATAGTTCTAAAACATGGTTTTAAGAAAACGATCTAATAAAATAGCTGATTTGGTAGCGTTAACGTTCGTCTACTTTTGCCAGCTAATTGATGTTTATCGTTGTATTTATCATTCCGTGTTAGTATTCGTCTAGAAAAAAAACAGTGATCTGTTATTGGCTAAACCAACCCGGTTGCCATAGAATTATCTACTAGTTCAATAGGTTTGTACATCCTATAGACTATAAGCAGATAATAATTACATTATCTGCTTAATTAAAAAGCCAACCAGCAGCAAACCCGTTAACCATACGGCTTATTCACAATACCTTATTAGACCATTTTTCAACCAAAATCTAACCGTCTTATGTATAATCTAAAAAAGGGGTTTTCACGTTGTAACGCCTATGGAATCATTGGCTCCTAGCATGCCACTCAAAGGGTCCAGCGTGATAAAACCTCTATTTAATATTGCTCCTATCTTACCGCTCATCGAGCAAAACTGCCTTATCCTGACGCCCAATCAACGTTTGGCAGCTAAGATAAAGCAAGCATATGGCCATCACCAAAGAAAACAGGACCAGCGGGTCTGGCCAACGCCTAACATTAAACCTCTAAGCCAATGGTTGGAAGATTGTTGGCAAACACTACTTGACGTTGGCTACCCACCTATAGCGAGTAAACAGGTTTTATCCTCGCTGCAAGAGCAACTAGTTTGGGAACGCATTATTAATCAGTCAGACTACGGTCAACTTTTACTACGTCCCGATCAAACAGCCACTGTAGCCCAACAAGCCCATCAATTGCTCGTTACATGGCAAGCATCATTGAGTGAAGAAATCCATAAAGATACCGCTGATAAACAGGCTTTCAAAACTTGGCAGAATCAATTTAACCAACTTTGCACCGACAACAATTGGACCACGCAATACGACTCCATCAACGATATTCTGCAGTATTTTACCGATAATAACGGACAGAAACTTGAGCAACTGTGCCTATTAGGGTTTAACGATATTGCCCCCCTGATCAAGTCTGTTACTCAAAGTGCTGCGCAACACGTTAAGATTATCAAAAGCTGTCCTGAGTTACCCCATACTCATTGTTTGACGACCTGTGCTACCGACAAGCTCAGCGAAATAAAGTCTGCCGCGCTGTGGGCAAAAGACCTGCTTGAACAACATACTGATACGCCGGTAGCAATTGGCATTGTTGTACCCGAGCTTAACATTGACAAACCAATCGTTGAGCGCATTTTCGCTGAAGTATTCGAGCCACAATCGATCTTACCAACCGAATCGCACTATACTCTGCCCTTTAATTTTTCAGCCGGAACGCGACTGATTGACGCCCCTGTCATTAGTAGCGCTATTAAATCCTTACAACTCAATCGATACAGTGTTGCCTTAGAACATTGCTGTCAATTACTACAAAGCCCTTATATCGGCCACCTAGACAGTGAGCTCACACTTCGTGTGAAT
>JANQMK010000263.1 GCA_028280085.1 Pseudomonadales bacterium | reverse complement strand
TAAAGCTTAGGACGCCCTAAATATAGACTATCCGAACCCACAGTTAGCTTAAATCTATTTTTACTTAAGCAGCCCAATCTATTTCGTTATTGAAAACTGATAACTCACACGAACTTTCAACACGGCAAAAGCCCGTTAACGGATAATGGTCCTTTCCGTTATCCCACATTAGGCCGATTAAGCCATTAGGTCCGTAAGGTGTCAGGCTTACACTTATTGTGCCCGGACTCTAAGAATAAAAAAACTTAACCTAGGGCGAGATGAGTTGTAGGCGAGTGATAGAAGCTGAAAAGCACTCTTTCGATTGATACTGCTCAGTCTAGTATCTTGCCTAGTTTAGCACCTTACCTAGTTTAGTATCTTACCTAATTTTAGTATCTTAGTTGCACTAAACAGCCTCAAGGCACTCCCTACTCTTAATCTATTCGCTTTTAACCTAAGCTAATTTCGATGATATACTCAAGTGAAGCTCTAAGTGACGCATAAAACGCACGCTATTACTACTAGGTACCTGTTTACGTTACGTACCTACTTATATTATACGTAAGCACCTATCTATAACTTATCTATATTAGGCGCCTATTTATAATATTACGTATATAGTACTTCACTACTGTAATCTATTGGTATAGTGATATCAGAGCATGCCATATTGTTTTAGCTTTTTACGTAATGTACCACGGTTTAAACCAAGCGTAACACAGGCCTTACTTTGGTTATTTCTGTGATACTTCATAACAACTTCAAGTAACGGCGCCTCAATCTCGGTGAGTACCATGTTGTGGACATCGGTAACTGGTGTACCATCAAGGTTTGAAAAGTAGTTAGTAAGCGCTTTTTTAACGCAATCTCTAAGGGTATTAGATTCTTCTAACTCACCACCCTGGGTAACAGTTAACGTTGGTTTTTGTTCCTGTATCGTGGGTTGTTGTTCTTCTTGTGTGACACTACCAAAACTATCCATTGTATTCATTTTATTTTCCTTCTATTACTTCAATCTTGGCTGAATAATTCTCACCAGTGGCAATATACATAGTTTCCCTATTCATTTCTTTATCATTAAGATCGCTAACGACCACTAAGAAACGACTAGGCTTCCCTCATTTGTAAATTAGATTGCTCCCCCCAAGCTGGAGTGGTCATCAAATGAGAAGGAAGATTGGGCATTAAATCACTTCATATGCAGTCATTCAACAGTCTTTTGCATAATTATTTCTATTCTTACCTAAACGGCTTAATTTCTTATCATTAGAGGTAGGCAACTACAATAAATACCCAAATAAGATATTAACTACCTATCTTTGTCAATATAGGTTCTTACGCTAATGCTTAAAACACACTGCTCTCGCTAAAAAATAGCGGGTTATAATCTACCCACACCTGCCTCTATCAAAAAAGATACCAAATCAATAAAGGGAGAATCAATAAAAGCTCACAGTAAAGGGTCAATAATACGGTCAAGCCGCTATCAGTATTGTTTTATTATTAGCGCCTCAGTGAGGTGTATTTTACATGACCTTTACTTAGAACCAAGTAAATCTTTTCCTTAGCGGGCTATTTCTTATATCCTCACAGAAATTCCAGGATTTCGCAGTCCAGAATCTCTATAATAAATACTAAGTAGCTCAACAGATATGCTTGCCCCCATGCTAAATGATAAAATCCCTATCCATTTTACGGTTCCTGAACAAAACATTAGCAGATTAACATTCACTCATACAAAACCTGCCGCAGTAGAGAGTTGGGTTGAATCTTTACCCATTACAAACATCAATAAATCAGCACGTCTACTATACCCGGCGGTACAGGAAATCACTGCTCTCAAATCAACGCCTGAAATCAAGTTTGCCATGCTTGAAGCGCTCCGTATGCAAATTCAACTCATCACTGAGTCTTTGGCCCAGCTTTTCTTAAACAAGCCAATTGCCCTCCCGCCAGCACTTGTCAAAGTTGCTACACTCGCTCAGGCATTAAGAAAACACCATACTAACGGCTACAAAGTCATAATTCAGCAACTCATGAATGCCCCAATCAATAACACATCTAACTCATTAATGAGTCTAGCTATTTATCACGCTATAAAGGGCTATACCCTGTTTCTACTACGCGGTTATCAGCTTTACTTACCCATCCCGACAGGCATTTGGCATGAAATGCACAGTCTTTATCATCTTGCGGAGCAAAGAGGCCTCGTTAGCACCTCACTTGAAGACACAGGTAATAAATACCAAGTTCAGTCAAATATTGTGATCGCGTATTTACGCGCTGTCATGTTGGGATGCGCAAAGCCAAATAAAATGCGACAAAAGGATTTAGAAAAGACTTTTCACACGCTTGAATTGTGGTTACAGCATATCGATTTCCACCATGATCTGGTTGACAACCAAAGCAGCCTCTTCGTCATTCCCATGAATGAGGATTCTCCTCCCCTTTACCGCGACTTAGTAAAAGGCACTATAGATTCTTCTTACCGCCATATTGATACCACTTATCTAGTGAAGGAATTGGCAAGCTATACCCTTGGAGAAAGTACAACACTAGATATTCCTAACGACATTTCACGAGAACTGATAGAGCACCTTATAACAACCTGGGGCGCGCAACAAAACCGTGCCTCAATACGCTATGGGGTTGAAAATGAAACTATCGATGCCTGTATAGGCCTGCAAAGTACACACTACTACCTATCCGGCATGATAGCTTTTAAAAATACTATCGGCACTCATGCCATTAAAGCATCAAGCGCAGTCAATAACCCTTTTTTATCCGGCACATCGACGACACAAGATATATTGGTTGAGAATGAAGATATGCCAGATGAGCAAGAAAAACAAACATCTAACGATACACCAGCTAACAATAAAGATGCGATTCATCCTGTTTTTAATTTTAAAATTATTAATTCTAGTTCGGGTGGTTTCTGCTTTGAACTTAGCAACGATATTCCCGAACATGTCCGAATCGGAGAAGTGATAGGTATTAGAAAGCAATCCTCAAACGATGACAATCATAGCTGGAGCATCGGTGTTATACGGTGGCTGCGACAAATTAAAAGCGGGAGCCAAATGGGAATAGAACTGCTCGGCCAATCAGCCACACCCTGCGGCGCGGCGGTTGTAAGAAATCCTGAAAGTCAGTCGGAATACCTGCGAGCCCTTCTACTCCCTGAATTACCCGCTCTCAACCAACCACTCACTCTGATCACGACCCAACTAATGTTCGAACAAGGCGGCCATGTTATATTAGACAGATGTGGTCGTACCACAACAGGACGATTGACAAAGCGCCTATTATCAACCGGCATTATTAATCAATTTGAATTTTTTCCACTGGACAATAACCACAATCATGATGATATATCGCAATCCTCCGATAACTAACCGCCCTAATAGTTACCAAAAAGATAAAACAAAAAGAACGCAAAAAATAGTGCCGAAAAAGGGCCCCTTATCGGGGCCAATAGTAATGATCTACTAATAACTAGATCGACTAAACCCATGCCAACGCTTACGTCTTTCTTCAAATTCAGCTAGCTTTTGGCGCTGTTCAGTATCTAAACTCATATATAGCTCATGCATTTCAGTGCTATGGGAAACAATTGACTCGACCATCTGATTCGCGGCAGCCTGAGCTTTAATACGTAATGCTTCTTCATCATAGGCATCAGATTGCACTAAACTCTTAATGTCCTTGCGCACCTCACGTAGTTGGCTAAACTCCTGCTGCATGCCATTGACCACTTCTGCCATCTTTTCAGACTGCGTCTTGTTAAGATCTAATTCCTGAGTTACGGCTTTTATCCGCCGCTCAGTATGGTCTGGTTTGTGAAGTCCATGCATGCTACAGGCATGAGCTTTGACAGCGATAGCTAGTGACATTGCTGCAACGCTAGCACCTGTAGTGATGTGTTTAATTCTCATAAAGATATCCTCGTTTTTTCCGTTTGATTGATAAATCTTAAATAAATCGCCAATTTAGCCGTAGGTTATTCTTTTGTAGGCAATGTCTCCTTAACATGAGATCATTATAGAAAAGTGCTATGTTAAAGTGGTTTGTGAAATGTTAAGAATGGTTAAGCGGTCTATTAATAAAGTGTTAAGTTAAGTAAAGCTGGTATTTTTTTACACGATTTAGTGGAAAAATACCCATACAATTGGCTTTTAATGAACTTTAATAAACTTAAATAAAAAGTAACTTGTTACATCTCTGATGAAAAAGATCCTTATAATCGATGACGACGAGAGCCTGTGCCATCTACTGAGTGAATATCTCAGCGGCGAGTCCTTTGAGGTACATGCTATCCATAATGGCAGTGAAGCAGTCGAACTGCTCCAAGCAGAAATTAATTACGATTTACTGATTTTAGATATCATGTTGCCAGGTACTGACGGCCTTAACGTACTACGCAAGTTACGTGAACAACATGCGGTACCGGTGATTATGCTGACTGCCAAAGGAGATGATGTTGATCGTATCGTTGGCCTGGAACTCGGTGCAGACGACTACCTACCGAAGCCATGTAACCCACGAGAGCTCTTGGCCAGGGTAAAGGCCATTCTGCGCCGAGCAGTAGATACACCTCAGCAAACTGAAACACCAGATACCGCTAAAATCTATCAGGTACAAAATCTTAAATTAGATAGTGCCCGCAGAGAAGTCACACTTAACAATTCCGTGCTTTCATTGACCAGTGCCGAATTTGCTATCCTTGAGATATTAATTGCCAATCCCGGTGCCATTATTTCACGTGAGAAACTATCAGAATCTGGCCTTGGACGCGCGCTCACTCCCTACGATCGATCTGTCGACGTACATATTAGTAAACTAAGAAAGAAACTCGTAGTTAATGATTCTAGTGTTCCTTGGATAGCTAATATCCGCGGTCGCGGCTACCAACTGGTACAGCCCTAAATCATCATTAATGTTAGAGAATGATGCATAAAACTGATTGCTTATGAAAATTTTTTGGAAAATATTTTTGGGCTTTTGGCTAACCTCGTTTCTAATGATTATCAGTTCTATACTGATAGGACATTGGTTTCTAGATAATGCTGCCGAACCGATTAAACCCCATCATAGTATCTTACTCAATGATTTAGCACAGCTTGTCAAAGAACAAGGACCAGACGGAATACAGCGCAGGATTAAAGAAGGCTCCCTTCCACCCCACCTTCACATCACACTTATTGCTAATGATAAGTTATTATTCCCCGACCAAATTCGCTGGTGGGATTGGCAGTTAGCCGATCAGCTCAATGAAAAGGATAATGAACTGCGTAAACATAATCCAGGAGAGCTCGTTCTAGGGCGTTATATCCAATCGAATCAAAATACCACGTTTAAATTATTGCTCCATAGTCCACACCCGTTTAAACGCGGTTTAGCAGGTTGGCGCATCCTCGCCGCGCTGTTAATGAGCGGTCTTATCTGTTATTTGTTGGCACGCTATATTACTTCACCAATTAAATATGTCAGTATTGCCGCTCGCAAGCTCTCAGAAGGCAATCTCAGCGCCAGAGTTAGTTTACCTCATAGTGGCCGTAATAATAAAAATTCTACCGATGAAATCAGCCAACTCGCCCTGGACTTTAATATTATGGCGGATCAACTAGAACAACAAATAGAGGGGCAACAACTGCTGTTGCGTGATGTATCCCATGAGTTGCGCTCCCCACTTGCTCGATTGCAGGTCGCGGTGGAACTAGCACGTCAACGTAGTGATGGCGGTGCTGAAAACGAGTTTAACCGTATTAACAAAGAGGTGGAAGAATTTGATAAATTAATCAGCCAACTCCTAGAATTGCCACGTATGTCTTCTGGCACCATAGCGCTAGAAGAGAGCATTGATATATCCTCACTAGTAAAGTTCATCATCGACGATTGCCAATTTGAAGCGAATGCTGATAACAAATATATTACCTTCCATTGCAATAATGCTAGTCACTACCTGGTGCAAGGCAGCGGAGAAATATTGAAAAGCGCTATTGAAAACATCATCCGCAATGCCATCCGTCACACACCCCCAGAAGGCAAAATAGAGGTCACCACTAGCTTGGACAAAAATCAACTATTAGTTTCTATTCGAGATTATGGTGAAGGCGTACCTGACTTTGAACTGGATAAAATTTTTCAGCCCTTTTATCGCGTCTCCCGAGCCCGAGAGCGCCGTTCCGGCGGCACAGGTATTGGGCTTGCCATTGCATACAGAGCCATTAAACTACACAATGGCTCCATTGAAGCTAGGGCAGCCCAGCCTGGGCTAGAAATACGTATTACACTGCCAACTATGGCACTGGGGCACCTCTGAATAATGAGGGAATGAAGTGCACTATTTGCAGGAGATAACATTTGAAAGACGTTGCTGAAGAGACGATTTTTTGGTGGTTCGCAACCTTGTCTGGCATATCATTATTTGTGATCACGGCGGTCGTTGTTCCCTGGCTAATCGTAAAAATACCCGCAGATTACTTTGTCGAGCCTCGCTATCACAGAAAAAGATTTCGAATTAAACACCCTGTGTTAATGCTACTTTATTTGATCATCAAGAATATATTAGGAACAGTATTTTTAGCGATTGGCATCACTATGTTATTTCTGCCCGGCCCTGGGCTCGCAACCATGGTGTTAGGTATTATTTTATTAGATTTGCCCAAAAAAAACTTTTTACTGATGAAGCTTATTCGTTACGAGCCCGTATTACGCTCCATTAATTGGTTACGACATAAAGCAAACGAAGCGCCACTGAAGATACATTAAGCTTATAAAGAAAACATTCATAAACTATTAAGACGTCTTTCCTGGGCATTGCGAAATGCTGTCATATCATTAATAGAAGATTCCCCAAAGGAGGTCGTATTATTAAATTTTTTACGATCTTCTGCTGATGCCGCGTCTCGGCACTCACCACGAACCATTACTTCGCTAAATTGCATTCTGCGCTCAAGTTCAAAAAAATCATTTTTACAATAACGAGTTTTAGCCAGAATAAGAGCTAAACGTTGCGTCAACAACTTACTGCGACTTGCATCCCTACGCGAGTCAAAGCTATCAGCAGTTCGTTTCTTCGACTGTTGTATACGAGGTTCAGCTACATGAAGGCGCGGTAAGGTAAGCCAATAAACAAAAAACTTAGTGCCGTCATCAGCAATTGAGGTTGAAAACTTTTCGTCAATTCGGTGCGACGGATTATCGTCACGAACCAAACCACCGTTGTTAGCACAACCCGCTAAGGTTACAACCATCAAACCTATGACTGCACCTTTAATCTTCCGCATTTTGTTACCTTATTTACACATTAATTAACTCATCTCTAAGGTATTACGACTCGCTGATAGAGGGGATATTACAACTAAGGTTAAAAACCAGGCACAAGGAGTACCACCCGCATCGCCATACACATGGCTAGACCTAGTAAAGCTCTTTACAGTAGCTACTAGGTCTAAAGAACAAGCTCAAGCAACTAAAAATAAAACATTCACCCTTGGGATGCCTGTTTTAAACGCTCAATACGTTGCTCTAGTGGTGGGTGGCTCATAAACAATGAACTCCATTTGAGCTTTTCACGATTAATGCCAAATGCAGTAAACTGCCCTTCCATCTGCGAGGGTTGGCTCTGACGTAAACGCTCTAAAGCGGCAATCATTTTTTGTCTGCCAGCTAAATTAGCGCCACCAGCATCAGCCCTAAATTCACGCTGCCTAGAAAACCACATCACAATAATACTGGCCAAAATACCGAATATCAATTCAAGGACTGATACTAGAGCTATATAGGCAAACATGCCTAAACCTTGTCCATTTCTATCATTTAACGCTGAACTGACAATATTTGCCAATACACGAGCCAGAAAGATAACAAAGGTATTAACCACACCCTGAATCAATGCCAACGTAATCATATCGCCATTGGCCACATGACTCACTTCATGCCCCAATACTGCTTCGGCTTCATCTCGCGTCATCGAACGCAGTAAGCCAGTACTGACCGCAACGAGAGCGTCATCACGCTTCATCCCGGTAGCAAAGGCATTGACATCGCCCGACTCAAAAATGGCGACCTCTGGCATGCCGATACCCGCCGCTTTTGCTTGTTTCTCAACAGTCGCTAGCAACCAGCGCTCGGTTTCGTTGCAAGGCTGTGTAATAACTTGTGCCCCCATGGCACGCTTGGCCATAGACTTCGATAGAGCGAGCGATATAAATGACCCGCCCATACCAAGGCATAAAGCAAATAGTAGCAAAGGCGCAATACCCTGCAGCTCAATCCCAAGCAGTGGAAAAAGAATGTTAAGAAACGCCCCCAATACAACGATTATCGCAACATTAGTGGCAAGAAAAAGCACTACCCTTTTCATTTAGTTTGTCCTCACATCAACAATAGAATCTACCAAAAAGATACTTGATATATGGTTGTGAATTTAGAAACTTCAATGCATCATTAGTTTCAGCAGCAGCAAAAAGTCTATTAAATAAAACCCAAAATCGGACAAAAAAAGAGCTACCCAAGTCTCTATTCCCCATAAATGGCCATGGCTTTAAAGGCTATTAAGCTTGATGCGCCAATTTAAATTCTGGGCAAGCAATCGCTTCAATAGTCAATAGAATATGTTTCACATTGATGACATCAGCCGCTACTACTCAGTTGCCGCATGGAAATAATCACTAGACCAAAGCATTACTCAGCTAGAAAAGAGACTAGCAAACCCGGTAAATACAATAACTATTTGATTAATATGAATTTAACCGCGGGCAACGCACTAACATCACCCAATATTTGATCCTATATCCCACATTTACCAACTCAATATACGCAGAGCACCCCCATCTAGATGAGCATCGCAACAGGTTACTTTCAATAAGAGATGAGGTCGGTAAGAAGATAACCTAAGTGTCGGAATAAACAATGCTTTTACTGGCAAATCCAGCGGTTTACTTCCTAGCCTAAATTAGTCCCTAGTCTGAATTTGCAGGCCAGATATTACTTATCCGGCTCGATATTAGGTCGTCTATTAGAACGTTTATCTTCCCACTCCAGCTGGCTGGGCTCATACCAGCCAATAGATTCTTCTACTGCTTCGCGAGTACTCGGTGATAACGTCTGCCACAACTCTTGAAAAGCCACCAAGCCCTTTTCACGGGACTCCTGTGTACGACTATTCAACAAGCGAGTAATTTTAGGTAACTGAACAGCATCACCCAGAGTTCCAGGCACATGAATTTCTTCACCGAAATAGTTTTTACGCTTGTGCACACGGCTTTCTAGGGCTTCTTTTAATGCCTTGACCCCTAGTAATGCCGTTTCAATATTGAAATCGTCGCTATTCACCTATTACCCGTTTATCAATAGATCCGTTTACCAATAGATCTGTTTTATCACTAGATCAGTTTACCTGTCGTCATGATCACGCCTCATGATCACGTATTTTTATTAATTATTATACGGACAGCTAATTTTGGTCAAATATCTTTAATCACCATGTTACCTGGTTCATTATTATATTTGACTCTTCATTATTTTCGTTATTTACCATTAGTTGTCGCTATATTTATCACTATATCTGTCACTACATCTATCGCTATCTCACCCTTCAAAAATATCCAAGCGAAGCGTAGGGAAGCGTAGGGAAGCGTAGGGCAGCGTAGGGAAGTACCAACATGTTTCCAACCCGCTGAACTATTTTACTGTTGGCTTTAAAAAGTTCCATGTTACCGAGTATGATTCAATAAACTATTTAAATTTCTTAATTTAAGCAATATTAATACCATAGGTATTATCACCAGTTTCATTGATAAGCCTGGTCTGTTTGACTCAAGCAGTTTCCCCTAATACCTAATACATTGCAATCGATAAACTTTTCTTACATAAACGGCCCAACTTAAATAAACAAATTAATAATGTCTTCTACACATCCATGTTCTCTAGTAATTTTTCACGAACATTCATAAGGACTCGGCCATACTGATTTTTTCCTCGCCTATCACGACCACATCCCCAAAAATAATCGTACTGAGTATTTTCCACAAGTTGTTTACTACCAGTTTCTATTAGCGTATCAGCAACATCAGAATGAGCTAAACATTTAGTGTATACAGCCCGCGTCATCACAACGATACGAATTTTTTTCCAGTCTGCGCGAACTCTTTTAAATCGCGTCCGGCCTAGTTTTCTTGCAAGTCTAGGACTGTCTGCCGCTCGGATCTTAGCCTGATAGTCAGGGTTTTCAAATTTCATGGCCTGAAAATAGTGCTCTACCGTCGACCATTCATAGCCCTCTAACTGAAAACTATGCGCTGAAAAGCTTGCCAATGGCTCTTCAACATTAGTCCGAGAAAAATAAATTTTATTATCATCTTCTTCTGGAAATATGCCCACAGATCGCTGTCCTTCGCATTTGAGATATCAACTTAATTTGCCATAATAACCAATATCATGTGGAAGCAAAAGTATTATCTATCAGCAATTAACTAGTCTGCAGTTAAACATTCAGTACCAGTCCGATATCATCAATAAACGATAAATTTGGGCAAAATTCAGCTTTGATATATTATTCAATGGCTAAACGGTCCGTGTGAAACTAATGCAAATCCGTGGACTTATGATGAAATTCATAAGAGTGATAACCCGCATTCAATTTATCTAAGCGTTCGAAAGCCAAGTTGAATTGACAGGCAAGTGAATCATTCGTGTTACCTAGCTCATCATATATTAGCTTTAATTTACGCGTTAAATATCTTAACTCCCAGCGTACTTCTTTTAACATCATGTAAACATGTTCAATTTCAGCAAAAACTTCGCTCTTATTCTCTTTGTCTCGACTTGCCCATTTAATGTTTCTTATGTCAACCTCTTCTAACCCAGATAAGATCATCTGCAGCTGTCCACTAGCTTTAATAATCACTTTTAATGAGCCATTTTGCTCTTCTACCGGTACAGCCTCCGCTAAGCTGTGAATTACCTCGTGCCAACCTTTTAAAAAGTATTCTTCACAAAACACCTTGTCGATGAGGGTTTCAACCTCATTATCTGGAACATAACGATTCTCTGTATATCCAATATTACGAATCCACTTCATCGTAACTTCATAAATTTCACAAAAATTTGGTTCCATGTTGAATTGTAGAAACGGAATAAGATTAATATAGGCCCTATTCTCGATATTAACTTCTTTTAAGACAATTGCCATGATCGCGTCACACATTCTGACAATCCTACCTTCAACACATAGTTCATCACCTATCTTTCCTGCCGGATAACCAGTACCATCACACCGCTCATGATGCTCTAAAACGGCTCTAGCTACTGTGGGTGCAAGACCAGGTATTCGGTCTAGTATTTTCTTGCCGTGGTTAACATGGGATTGAACAGTTTTCCACTCAGCAGCCATCAGTTCACCGTCACATGTCAAAATTAAGGGATTGATATGCAACATTCCTATATCATGTACTAAAGCTGCGAGAAACACATTGTGAATCTGCTTGGTTGTTAGGTGTAATTGCTTGCCAATCCCCAAACAAAACCACGCGCAAAGAACGGCATTATCAAATTCATCGGGTTGTTGAAGTTGCTGAACCGTTAACTTTTGGATAAGAAGGGGGTAACGTTCTAGTGCAACGCATTGCTGCTTGAGCACCATGTTAATATTTGCAAAATGGTGCATCCTTTCTAAAAAAGGATAACTCTTAATAATACTATTAATGCGTTTGTAAATGGTTATCCCATTTAGTGGACTGACAATATCAATACATTCATCAATCGGTTTTAGTAGACGAGCTTGCAGTATTTTCTCCGCAACACCAAGATCAAAATCAGTTCCTTTCTTTAATAATAAAATGCCTCCTGAATCAAAAATGTTTTCTTTTATAAATACTCTATTGTATTTATTAACATTCATTAGGTGACGAGTATAGTAATCAACATTGTGCATAGGGGTATAGGTAATCATTGTCAAGCCAAAGCCAAGCAAGCTTAAAATATGTGAACTTACTACAAACTATTTCAACCGCTTTATTACCAAATACATGTGTTTGGTTGATTCAAAGATCTATCTTTAATAGAGCATATGTGAAAATTAAACACTTGAGAAATAATTATTGGGACAATAAGCGTTCATCTATAGCCAAACTGTTTATTATATAGAATCAAAGCACTTAACCAATATTCCTTATATGGAAATCCATTGTTAAGACTTATTTGTTTTGGCGCAGCTCTTGATACGCTAGTAAAAAACAGAAGCTCGTGCGTTACCAATAAACTACTAGGCTCTCGACCTGAGAATGTCTTTTAAACTAATAGCCGCACTATTTGCATTCGCACTTAGATTCTCGGTCTCTTTATTATTATCTAAAACGCCGGCGTAAGCGTGAGTAATACCGTTGACTTCGCTCTCGAGGGAAATAATGGTTTCCCCTAGGCTAACACTGGTGGTAACAAACTGTTTATTGATACCCCCTACTTCCTGTACTGTTTCGAGAATATATTGTTGATTTTCTACCACCTCTGACAACTGATTGACCGTAAGCTCGGCCTGGTCTTTGCCATCTAACATAACTTTTTCGGCCGATTCTGCGCCTTCCTGCAGCTGCTTAATCATGCCATCGATTTCTTGAGTCGCTTCTTGTGTTCTCATAGCGAGTGTTCTCACTTCATCCGCCACCACGGCGAATCCCCTACCCTGCTCACCAGCGCGAGCGGCTTCAATAGCAGCATTCAACGCCAGTAAATTAGTTTGATCAGCGATACCCCGAATAACATCTAAAATATTGCCAATCCCTTTGCTATCAACAGCAACGCGCTGAATCGCTTCAACTGACAAATCTACACTCTCGGTTAAGCTCGTCATGCAATTACGCGTACTATCAGCTAATTGAGAGCCGGCTTCCGCTCGTTGTTGGGCGGAAGACGTCGCTTTCTTGGCATCAATAGAAATATTACGCATGAACTCTAGATTCTCACTCACCGTGTTCACGACTTCCAATATCTTGCCGTTGTCATAGTTGACACTCTTGACACTGTCACTTTTATTGACTGTGTTAACTAACTGCTGTGTAGTGGTACTCAAAATATCGGACAAACCTTCCACTTCAGAAAACACATTAGACAGGCTTTGGCGCAACTCCTCTAGCCGAACGCTGATTTCATCATTCTCATCGACCGCCAACGACTCGTCATAACTACCTGTACTCAACACAGAAATCACTCGTGCCAGTTGCTTTCGTTCAGACTGTATATGAGCTTTTACAACGAGCACAGCCAAGGTGCCACCAACATTAGCAACAATAAAAACCAAAATAGCGGTAACGCCCGCTATATCAGACCTATCCAATTCAGCAGATAAATAAAAGTAACTTGCTATAGCTAACACAAGCGCCGTAAAGAAAAATGATAAAGCAACTTTGGCGTGTACCGAGGGATTTAACATTGACTTTGAGCTACCTAAACACCAGTGAATTAAGCATTAATTAACAATAAATGAGTGCATGAAACTTCTTATCTAAGTATAGGCAAGGTACTTTTCAGTTTACTCAGTATCACCCACTATCTTTATAACGGTTCGACATGCTTGACAGAGTGACTAGTGCATAATTGCATATAAAACAACTTAGATCGGTAAACATTTACGCTAGCTATCGCGAGTTACGCTCCAAGCCCGCAAATGGTTGTCTAGGACCATCCACCAATCCAACGGATGAGCCTGGCTTAGCGGTAAGCGCAATAGAACCCTTGCTTACCCTATCCGTATTGGCGTTAGTCGTATCAAAATCGGCCAGAAGATGCAAGTAGCACAGCTGCTTGCACCGGCTCATCTTCAGCAGGTTTAGTGTTATCTTTTCCAGAATGAGTGCAACCAGTTAAGGCTATTGAACAACAAATGGGGGGTATCAGATATCGCTGCTTCATAAAGAACTCCATTCCTTATGTCATATAACATCACCAGGGAGTATAGCAGCAAGCGATAAAACCGATATTAATCCGGTTGAAATTATATAATTAACAACTTAGCCTATAACTAAAGATATAGTATGTTATGTAAAATCTTGTTATAACTAGACTGAGTCCTAGCTGTTGTTACCCGCAAGTATAAACCTATAAACTTATAAATTTAGTCAGCCTTCGCCAAGTCAGTACGATTAGACGCCGAACATTGTTCAACTAGCGTTTCAATTAACGCAATACGGTCCTGCCCCCAGAATCCTTTACGCCCAATACAAAAAGCTGGCACCCCCCACATACCTTGATGATTTAGCGCTGCAGTATTAGCTTTAATCTCCTCACGCCAGACATTTACTTTGTCCGGAGCTTGAAACCAAGTTTGGCCCACCTCCCAGCTTAAACCAATGTCGGCAAGTAATTGCTGTAAAATTCCGGCCTGATTAATATTTTTTCCTTCAGCCCAGACCGCCTTGCCAACACGTGTTATGAAGGCTTCAGCTTTGCCCTCGCCTTGAGCATAGAAGAAAAGTGCTATGCATTTTTCAATACCTTTACCCAGCGGATCACAAGCCTTACCAAAAGGCACACCATGCAAATGTGCTTCCCTCGCCGCATCTTTAAAGATGTACATCTTTTTACTGCGAGGCACAGGCAAACCACGCATAACCATTGGCATCACTGGCTTGATCTCAACACCAATACCAAGTTTTCGCGCGAGCTGAAAAACTCTGTCAATGGCAACATAAGAATAGGGACTGCGAAAAGAATAATAAAATTTTAGTATTTCTGTATCGTCTACCATACCATTAGCATTTTTTGGCTGAAAGCCAACACTGCTAATTGAGCCGAAATCTCTCAATGATGGCATGCTAATGCCAAATTCTGCTAGCCTGTTCGCTAAGTAATGCCAGCGGTCCACCCCCCAGTACCACTCACCGCCATAATATAACATGGCACTATTATAGTGCCCCATTTTTAACAGTTGCTGATAATTGTCAGCTAAACATTGTTTAGTCTGTTCAACGCTAGCCATACCATAGCGCCGCGCTAGATCATTTAATGCATCTTCGTCAGCCCGCCATAGCGCATAAGATATGTTGAATAGGTCCTCAATAGACATTCGGTTGCGAGGCCCATTTATCACAATGCGATTGGCTTTTTCCACCACAGCTGTCTGCGGTAATTGGTAATTGTCGTCAAAAATAAGCCCGAGATGTGGTGCAATTAACTGGCAATCTCGCAAACCATAGTGAGCTAGTTTCTCTCTTTCTGGTGCAACACTATCCATCGGTGATGGGACTACGGTAATATCAATCTCGAGCGTTGGGTTATGGGGGATAGATTGTAATACTTGCAATAACAAAAATGAGTATGGATCATCAACTCTAAAGTAGAAATGAATTCGATGGTGCTGAACCCTCACTTTTCTGGCTATCTCAAATAGACCGCGGCGCACACTAGCCACATTCTCATTTGTTATTAATGCAGCAGCATGGCTTATAATGGCAGCTTTGACAGACATATATTTTTCCTCATTAACTGATCAACTATCCACACTAAGTTGAT
>JANQMK010000256.1 GCA_028280085.1 Pseudomonadales bacterium | reverse complement strand
TGTCATAGATTTTTTTTCTATAGATTTTATTAAAATATGATCAACTCGTTATACGGACTATTCTCTTACTATGCCAGGCGATGATTCCAGTATGACATTTCCATGACAATTTCAGTGACAGAGGTTTCTTGCCATTTTACCAACTAATTTTATAAAAAATGCTGCTATCTAGCATTTTGGTTCTAGTTAACTATACTTTTTTAAGGCCAAAGTAAATTGTAAAAATTTGATATCTATAAATTTTTTCATATTCTCTTGCCTTATAAAAATAGCCTTGCTTCGTTCACATGTTACGTTCGCTATTGGCTACTAATAAACGTTTGTTTGTTTCTGACTTTTTCCATATCAAACTGCATCACTTTTTTTAGCAGTATCGTGCTGGTCTTTAGACCTCGTTAAAGTCCTTAGCGCAGTCAGTTGAAACTAACGTTACTCTTTACTTGGTAAATTAGGACTTATGAAACGCGTTTCAAATATGTTATATCTATACGCGCTTCGGTGCTAGCGATAGGCGACATGTCGAAACTAGTAGTAGCACTCAATCCATATTTATGAGCAAACTGTTGAAAAACCACAACTGAAATGGCAGCAATTATGACAAGACAAATATTACGGTATCTAGCTTTATCAGTATTCTTATCTCTATCAATCAGTGTAGGTGCTACAGAAACCGAAAGCGGAGCTGAATCCGCTCGGACATTTATAGCGATCGACTCAGTCTTAATTCTTGCCGCCGGAGCACTGGTGTTTTTCATGCAAGCCGGTTTTGCGCTACTTGAGAGTGGTATGTCTAGATCAAAGAATGCTGTCAACGTCATTATTAAAAATTACTCCGACGTTTGTTTCGGTTCTATCATATTTTTCGCGGTAGGATATGGCATTATGTTTGGCACCAATAGCACAGGTTTTTTTGGTACCGATTTATTTTTCCTATCTGGAGTTGATAAAATTGACTACAACCTCGTATTTTTCCAAACTATGTTTGCCGCAACGGCTGCAACTATCGTATCAGGAGCTATGGCGGAACGTACACAGTTGCGCTCCTATCTCTTGGGTGCGATATGTATTATCGGCTTTATCTACCCTATCTATGGTAGCTGGGCATGGAATGAAGGCGGTTGGCTCTATAACAAAGGATTTATTGATTTTGCCGGTTCAACAACGGTTCACTCTATCGGTGGTTGGTGCGCTTTAGCAGGCGTAATAGTGGTTGGACCACGACTTGGCCGCTTCGATAAATACAATAACACCATGCGTGTAATACCTGGCCACAGTGTCACCTTGGTCGCCTTAGGCGGCTTCATATTGTGGTTTGGCTGGTTTGGGTTCAATGCAGGTAGTATCATAAATGCTACTACTGATATTGGTACTATATTGACAAACACTCACTTGGGCGCTTGTGCTGGCGCGGTTGGCGCTGCGCTAGCAATGGCTTTAAAGCGAACCAAACTATTGGCAACCATGATAATAAATGGTTCTTTAGGTGGTTTAGTTTCGATAACCGCAGGCTGTGCCACCATGTCGCCTATCTATGCCATAGTCACGGGGCTGGTAGCTGGTTTTCTCGTTGTTAAATCAGATGATATCTTAGCAAGGCTCCATGTCGATGATGTCGTAAGTGCAGTCTCGGTTCATGGGGTTGCCGGTGCCTGGGGTACCATTGCTGCAGGCTTGTTTATTGCTGGGGATCTGTTTAATATCGACCAGGTTTATGTGCAAGCTATTGGTGTCGTAGCAGGCTTTTTATGGAGTTTCCCCATTGCATTTATCGTATTTACCGTTATCAAACTTTTCTTTGGTTTACGCAGCCCCACCATACACGAACAACGTGGCCTCGATTACAGTGAGCACGGCGAGAAGGGTTATCCCGAATTTACCCAGTCACAGCTTCATAGAGAAACTGAATAGAGCAATTGATTCTTACTAAGGAATACCAATATGAAAGAACTTGACATCTATTCCACGGCAATCTCTGATATGGTTACTAAGCACTATGGCTCCGCCCATGTGGATGATGCTTTAAAACTGTGGCAAGAATACTTTGCAAATACAGAAGAAAAGTCCTTAAAGAAATTCGCTGTTGAATTATCAAGAAGGCTCGATAATGAAGGCGGTTCAGGTAAATTCTACCTTGATTTGTTTAAGCACTATATATCACTGAAACAGCGAGGTGATTCAGCGAGTAATAATCCCGAAGGTTTATCTAGTAACGCTAAAAAATTCATTAAGACTCTGGGCTCTAAACCGGAAGCCGAAAAAAGTAAAAAGCTACAAATTTTACCTACCAGAAAGAAGAAACAAGAAGAGGAAGATACCCTACCTTCCACCGAGGCATCAAGCGCGGCCAAGACTGTCTTTCAAAGCCTGTTTTTTCACTATAGAGTTGCCATAGAGTCTCAAACCGGTAATAAGTTGCAATGGAGCGCGATGATTGATCAAGCTATATCAAGATCTAAATCATTTCCAATTCGTACCGAATTAGTGGAAAAATGGCTTATCCATGGCGAAGAGATTGGTTCTTATCCCGATTTAAAGTCGATGCAAGATTTTATTCATCAACTCTATGTTATATCTTGTGAGTTTTATCACCCTAATATTGTTGATAAATCCTTTAGCATTGCAGCGCAGAAAACAAATGAGATGCCTGAATCCAATCATATCAATGCCAACCAGTTTTTTTGAATAAAACGGAATGAGCCAGTTGCATTTCCCACTTAGCAGCTAGGTTCACCGAATTGAGATTTTCCAAAAACTGGGCGAGATAATCCCTAGCTGCTAGCGCGATGGCATCCAGGCAGTAGACCCAAAACAAAAAAGACAATACTAAAGCCAATAAAAATGATAAAATCCTGCCGCTAATACAAACAAAGGCAATGATCTCTCTCTTTGCAACCGGCCCTATTTTAACAAAAAATGCAATCAATCCCGTATGACCGATAAAGACAGTATTTATTCTCAGCCAATACAAAAAATAGCTGATTTCAATTTTGACGACAATGTGGCCAAAGTATTTGGCGACATGATTAATCGATCTGTACCAGGTTACGAAACTATCGTTGGCATGAGTGGTATATTGGCGAGTAAATTCGCCAAACCCGGTACCGCTTGCTACGATCTGGGTTGCTCACTGGGCGGAACCACCTTTGCTATGCGCCAACATATTGATAAAGGTTGCAAAATCGTAGCTGTCGATAATTCCCCAGCTATGATCACACGGCTGCAAGAAATATTTACCAACTTGCCGGTAAACGAGGTGGAAGTTACTATTCAACAAGCTGACATTACTGAAGTTGAGATTGCCAATGCTTCGGTTGTTGCACTTAACTTTACATTGCAATTTATTCCACCGGAACAGCGTTGCGATCTATTACAACGGATTTACCATGCTCTCATGCCTGGTGGCATTTTGATCTTATCGGAAAAGTTGCACTTCGAAGATCCGCAACTCAATCAATTGTTCATTCAACTACACCATGAGTTTAAACGGGAAAATGGCTACAGTCATTTAGAAATAAGTCAAAAGAGAACTGCGTTGGAAAATGTACTTATACCTGAGAGTCTTGATAATCATAAAAGCCGTCTCGCAAAAGCAGGTTTTACCAGTATTGATGTGTGGTTCCAGTGTTTTAATTTTGCCTCTATGGTCGCTATAAAGTAGCTCACGGATGTTAGATATAACTGACTATACCGCATGATGATTGATTACCAACCTTTAATTGAATGTTTAAAAGCATCGAAACTGAAAGCATGGGCCGAATTGCTGCCCGAGCAGCTCGCATCGATATTAACGGTTGAACGGTATGGAGACTTGCCTCGCTGGCAAGCTGCACTGGAACAGTTGCCCGACCTTGACATGACTAACAGTGACCTAAATTCTGCAGCAGTTACTGTTAGTGGTAAAATCAGCGAACAACAGCATCAACTGCTTTTGGCAATATTGCAAGAATTCCACCCCTGGCGCAAAGGGCCATTTGACATCTGTGGTATTTACATTGACACAGAATGGCGCTCTGATTGGAAATGGGATCGCATCTCTCCCCACATGACTGATTTGACAGGCCGGACCGTATTGGATGTAGGCTGCGGCAGTGGTTATCATTGCTGGCGTATGGCAGGTGCCGGCGCTAGGCTCGTTATAGGCATCGACCCAATGGTGAGGTGTACATTTCAACACTATATATTAGAAAAATATATTCAGCATGGTGGAGTGCATGTGCTGCCAGTAAAAATGGAGGACTTACCTGCTAATATGCAAGGGTTTGACACAGTGTTTTCTATGGGAGTTCTGTACCACCGGCGCTCTCCCTTCGATCACCTCTATGAATTGAAAGGTGCGCTACGCCCCAACGGCGAATTGATATTGGAGACACTTGTCATTGAAGGTGGCCGTGATAATGTGCTAGTGCCGACAAATCGCTATGCTCAAATGAATAATGTTTGGTTTATCCCCAGTTGTGATGCACTGATTAACTGGTGTGAAAAGGTGGGCTTCGACAATATTAGACTGGTCGACGTAACTGCCACAACAGTGGAAGAACAGCGGACAACGGAATGGATGCGATTTAATTCATTAGCTGATTATTTAGACCCGTGTGATTCCGGTAAAACAATCGAAGGTTATTCGGCACCACTGCGTGCCACCCTCATCGCTAACAAGCCCGGCTAATTTGTTTCTGGGTAAATTTAATACAGAGCGACCGTATCATTACGGGGCCATATTCACCTTATGCTATATGAACTTCGACAATGTTTCGCGACTGCGAATGTCCTGATGTGTAGGGATTAGCTATCACTTAGTCAGCTACGCTGCCCATAAGTTACAACCATGTGCCTTTATATACAGCCATTCTGATTTATTTTCAGCCATCATAAAAAGGGGCTTTTAGTCATTAGCAGGATTCGTTAAAATTCTGTGGCTGAGCAGAGTCGTTCATTCCATAAATACCAGATAGATGCAGTTTGGACTGCTACAATAAAAATATCGGTAAAAACAGTTGATAATCACGGATGGCGTAGTCATTGAAAGGACCATTTAATCTCTCAGCACGGTATTGTGCAATGTCCCGCGCTAGCGGGTTGATAGTATTACTTGCTACAGTTGTCGCTTGGACTATCGTGCCAACACCCGACACTGAACGCGGGTTTATACCTATCAAAGCGATGGAAGCACCATTGCAAGGCATGGTAGCGGAAGAAACTAGCACTGTCAGTGTGCCTATCATCGAAAATCAATTTATTTCCGACACCACAGATAAATATGTTCATGCCGCTAGCGTGACCGAACTGCAAGACGGCAGGCTGTTAGCGGTTTGGGTTAGCGGAACACGAGAAGGCGCAGGAGATGTGGTCATTGCTGGCGCTAATTATAATCCAAATTCACAACTCTGGGAGGACAACTTCAATCTCGTTACCCTGGCAAGTGCGCGCGCCGACCTTGGACGATTTACACGCAAATTAGGTAATCCCGTAGTGACTACCCTTCCCAATGGACGGATCATGCTTTTTTATGTATCAGTCAGTATTGGCGGCTGGGCAGGAAGCTCTATCAACGTAACCTACTCCGACGATCAAGGCATGAGTTGGAGCCGTAGCCAAAAGATTATTACCTCACCTCTATTTAATATCTCAACGCTTGTTAAAGGCAATCCGATCTTATTCGCTGATGGTTCCATCGGGTTACCGGTATATCATGAATTTATTGGCAAATTTGGCGAGCTACTACACATTGATAATGAAGGCCGCTTACTTGAAAAAATACGCTTAAACTACGGCAAACACTCTCTCCAACCGGTCATTATTCCACGCAAGTCAGATGAAGCAACGGTGCTTATGCGACACGCTGTCAAAAAAGGTGAAGGCAGGGTTTTGCTGACGCAAATTGACAACGCAGGAAATGTGTGGGAACCCGTGAGAAAAACTGACATTCCAAATCCCAACTCCGCTGTCACGGGTATTAGGATAGATGATGGTAGTATACTAGCCGTAGTCAATGATCTGGATGTGTATCGTCATAGGTTGAGCCTGTATCGTAGTACCGACGAAGGCGAAAACTGGACGAAGCTCCATAGCTTTGATGCCAGTCATGAAGCAGACCCTGAGCCAGGTGCGGGAGAATGTTCCAAAGGGCACCATAGAAGCTGCGTCAATCCTCTAGGTTTACCGATCTTTGAGCCATCATACTTTGCCAAGTTGTTAGAATCAGACTTTTTGGCAAGCGCTGGAGAAAAGAGGGTTCATTTACTAGACGACTACTTGACGAAGATAGATAAGCGCCACTGTAAAAAATATTGGTGCCGGTTTAAATATGATTACCCCTATATCATCCGTAGCTCTGACGGCAACTTTCACTTGTTGTATAGCTGGAATAAGTCATTTATAAAACATGTTAGTTTCAATCAAGCTTGGCTGGAGACCTTAATATAACAATGTATTGTGTCGTCGCTTCAACTGCTATTCTGCTCGCAGCCGTAATTTACCTACCTGCTGTTAAGACACTCGCTTTACATTGGCGTTGGGCTATAGCAATTGCCGTTGCTATTATCGTTAATATTCCCATCCAAGGACTAGCTATTACCGGCTATTTACGCGGCGCTATTGGCGACCCCAGTGTAACGAGTACAATAATTGTATTTTCCCTAATCGCAGCTCATCTCGCCAATAAACCATTCATAGATAAAAGCTGTATCCATCTTTTGTGCCTTTCCATTGGCGCCGTTGCCATTTTGTTTTATCCCATGGCGCTGGGAGCAACCTCCGTCGATCCTTACTGGCTAGGTTATCAACCACAAGTACTGATCGTAGCTACACTAATTTACAGCTTTGGCGCCATTATAGTAGGCCATTATCCCATTGCATTGATCATGACAGGCGTGTTGATCGTTTACAGCTTGCGTCTACTCGAATCGCAGAATTATTGGGACTATTTTATGGATCCTATAATTGCTGGCTATGGTGTTTTTCATCTGCTGAAGCATGCATTCCGATTAAGCATTCATCGGGCTAAAAAACCGCATGAATGCGACGAAAAAACCACCGTCCACAGTAACCCAAAAGCGCCAATCAAACACTTCAACTAGCGTTTTATTCATCCAAAATAAAAAGACTCGCAATCACCTATACAATGGATTTAAATTCCATGTGCTAGCTAATTGTTGGGATAGAAAGCTATATTAGTCTTCTGCTTCTATACCTTTACCAGGCCTATAACGCCAACTCTTTGCTAAGCCCCGATTAAAATTAGTGGTAATATCATAGTGAATGCCATTATCACTTTTACTCACAGCCACGCTTTCGCTATGTCGTTCAGGCACATTGACAGCTAAATTTGATAGTAACATCTCTTGATGCCACTGATGATTTGCATCCTTTACTAATACCTGGACA
>JANQMK010000186.1 GCA_028280085.1 Pseudomonadales bacterium | reverse complement strand
AAATGCCTTCATCGTCAGCAGCATGCGGCGCACGTCGGGATGAACAATAATGGGGTCGGCAGGACCATCTGAATTAACCGGTCCAGTCAACGCCCGCATTTGTAAACGGTCTTTAGCGTAAGCCAAGCCCTTTTGAAAGGCTAACTCGGCATGGCACAAACCTTGAATTGATGTTCCAATACGAGCTGCGTTCATAAAGGTGAACATATGATTCAAACCGCGATTAACTTCTCCCAGCAAAAAGCCTTTCGCGCCATCGAAGTTCATCACACAAGTTGCATTGCCATGAATACCCATTTTATGCTCAATAGAACCACAAACAACTGTGTTACGCTCACCAACATTACCATCTGCATCAGGTAAAAATTTCGGCACGATAAAAAGACTAATACCTTTGGTGCCTTTAGGGGCGTCTGGTAGGCGGGCCAAAACAATATGCACAATGTTGTCCGACATATCGTGCTCACCAGAGGAAATAAATATTTTTGTGCCACTGATACTATAACTACCGTCAGCGTTTGGTTCAGCTTTAGTACGCAACATGCCAAGGTCAGTACCACAATGGGATTCAGTTAAACACATGGTACCCGTCCACGTGCCGCCAATTAGCTTTGTTAAATAAATGGACTTCTGTTCTTGGGTGCCATGTGACGCAATTGTGTGCTTAGCGCCATGGCTTAAACCGGGATACATAGACCAAGACCAGTTCGCAGTACAAATCATTTCTGTCAAAGTGTTACCGACTGACTCTGGCAGGCCTTGGCCACCCAACTCAACATCGGACGACAATGACGGCCAGCCGCCCTCAACAAACTTTTGATAAGCCTCCTTAAAGCCAGTAGGAGTGGTAACACTACCGTCTTCATGGTGAGTACAACCCTCGGTATCACCAATGCGATATAACGGCACTAATTCGTTTTCACAAAACTTAGCAACTTCATCAAATACAGCGTCCACCATCTCCGGGCTGGCCTCTTCAGCCCCCGGCAAATTGGCATAGTGGGTTGGGTAGTCCCAAACTTCATCACGAACAAATTTGAGTTCTCTCAGGGGGGCTTTATAATCAGTCATAAATTACACCTCAGTGTTCTTGCTGCTTTTCATTTCATTAGATTCGTTATCAGTTAATACGTCTTATGGGTTCAAGTAGATTATGTAATAAACTTTATTCACAGTGCAGGTGGGTCAAGCTCAAGCTATGAAAATCGTCCAAATAGACCATATAAACAGTTGCATGAAAATACGGTTCAAGGGATTAAGTGTCAAGGGCAGACGGCAATAAATAGTCGTTAAGTCGTCAAATTTGCTGGCGACTGTCTAGTCGCGGTAGCTCTTAGATTGACGATCATGAGAATTAGAGAGATCAGCCGATACATAACGCTATTGAGTGTAGCAGTAGCAATTGATGGAAAGAGTAAAATAGTCTAAAACACGTACAAAGCTGGCACTTACGTCACGACATTCAATGAAAATGCAGTAATTTTCCCAGTCTCACTTGCCTTAGCGACGTCGTTTATCGCATTAATAAATTTAAAATTAGTTGACGCTGTTTTAGTCGTGGTATTGGCATTATCAACCGCATCTAAAAATTTATTAAGCGCCACTTCTGAAGCAGTTTCGACATCAGATGTGGTTTTAACAATATCAGTTATTGCGGCTGTGTCAGCCTCATCAAAAACTTTCTTAGTTTGTGCCGACGCTGATGTAGTAAGATATTCTTCGACTTGTGTGGCAGTGAGTGATGATGTTCCCAAGCGGGCAAAATGGCGGAATTGGGGTTCAGTAGGTAAAGTAAGCGGACTAGCAACCGTGTCTTTGGCATCAAATGCGCTCTTAATAAAAGCGTTGACAGCATCCACACCACTAAAAGAATCTTCAATTGCATTACCAATATCGCTGACGGAAGGAGATTCTTGCTCTTTTTCAACAGCAAAACGGATAGACCCCGATGGGTTGTCTGCATTGATGGCACCCAATGCAATAATACTAGCATTTGGATCGTCGCTGGCTGCTGCTGCATCACTATTCTGGTTTTCAGTGTCTTCTGCCTGCTCTGCATCTTCATCACTTGACTCCGTAGATGCAGATTCTGTTTCTACGGTATTACTGGAGGCTGTCGAACTTGATTCCACAGTTTGTTCTTCATCAAGAATTTTTTCACTAGAATCAGATTGCGATTCATCACCGAAAATAGCCTTTCGTAATGCCTCAGCTTTTTCTTTAGCTAGCTCTTCATCCTTTTCGGTCTGTTCATTTTTGGCGATTTCCAAACGGGCTTTGGCTTGTAACTTTGTCGCTTCATTAGCGATACGAAGATCATTTGCCGAAGGTATAGGTGGTGGCGGACTTGTGGCTTCAGTTTTTAAACGCTGCGCACTTTCTAGTGTTTTTTCTGGGTCGGAGTTTTTTACTACACTCAGTAGCGCTTGCAAAGATTTAGTGTTTGCTGGTTGTTTCTCAGCACTAGAAAACTTTGTAACTAAAGCTTGCTGTTGCAACGCTTTTATGCGCTCCAATCTCTCAGCCTCACGCTGCGCAACCTCTTTTGCCTCAGCCCTTTGCGCTTGCTGTGCCAAGAAACTATTTTCATCTATGCTCTTTTTTACCTGGTCAGACTGAGAAACCACGGTCTGATTGTCCGCGGTTTGAGATGGTTTGCCAGAACCGACTAACGTCTGGGGAGATATGCCTGATGGTTTGCGATTTTGCGCTGCCGCAGGGTTTGGCGTCTGCTCAACAGAAGATAGCAAGCTACCTTTGGAGTCTGTATTTTCTTGACCTACGGCCTGCTTACCCACCGGTTCAAAGGGAGTTACAACATTAGAAAATGTGATGCCTGTTGGTATCTGCATTTGCTTTAGTTAACCTACTAATACTACGTTCTTCTACAACCAAATACTATGCTCTTCCTCGCTTCACGTTTCCATCTCTATCATTATTTCCTAGGCTCAGTATTCGTTAAACTTAGACAGCCTAGTCATTACTGCAGACTAGGCGGCAAAGATACTGATGTTATGCCTTAGTATCCAATATAGTGCCAAGCATGTTATCTGCGACTTTTACTACTTTGGCAGAAGCTTCAAACAACTGTTGATTCATATTTAGGTCGACAACGGACTTTGCCAAGTTTACCGTGGTATCTTCCGAGCCGATGACTTCGCTAGCCGTAGTAGGTCCTTCGACCGAGCTATTATCGCTATTCAATGTCGACAAATTACTGATTTCCGCAGCTGCTCTATTTGCCCCATCAAGGCTTTTACGCAAACCATCCAATCCAGTCGCTGTTAATGATCCGATATTCATAGATTATCCAACTTATCTTACTCATGTTTAGCTCGATACTAAAGATCGAACTCAAGGGTGTCTGAAAATAACTTAACTGATTATATTTTAGACAAAAATAAGTAAAAGGCCTAGCCTTATTTGGCCGAATAGCGGAAAACTTTAATATAAGTTTTTTATATAAAAAGAGCTTTTAGTTAAGATTATCTATATCCAACTGATGCGCAACATCAGATATCGCTGCAGACGGGCTGTAGGGCACAATACCCAAACAAGGGGCATAAATTAACTCTTTGATTGCACTGATATTTTCTTCAAAAAACGGCATTTTCTCTGGACTGACCTGATTAGCTACCCAGCCTGCCAATCGCAACCCACTGCTTTCAATGGCGTCCACCGTCAGCTTCGCATGATTGAGGCAACCCAGCTTCATACCAATCACCAGAATCACAGGCAACTGCAATTCAATTACCATATCGGATAAAAACTCTGACGCGCCCACAGGCACATGCCAGCCACCCGCACCTTCTATCAGTGTGACAGCCTTAGTATCCACCATTAAGCCTTTCTTAATAGACGCCCTGCAGTTCGCAACCAGATCGCTAACTCTCAGCTGAATGCCTGCGAGACTGGCAGCAATATGAGGCGCTATAGCCGGCTGCAAGCAAATAGGGTTAACATCATGATACTCCAACGCAACTGAGCCTTGGCGTAACAAGGCTTGGGCATCATCGTTCATTAAGCCCTCTTTAGTTACTATCGCCCCAGCGGCAATCGGCTTGAGGCCAAAGCAGTTACGCCCACTACGCTTTATATTTTCAAGCAGTAAACAGGTTACAAATGTTTTGCCAACGTCAGTATCTGTACCAGTAATAAAATATGCTTGTTGCATTACATCACCCATGAACTAGCTCATCGCTAAACCCAAGATCATTACCTGCGCAAACATATCCAAAGAACCTCATATGTTACTGGTAACATGCCATTGGACTGGCGAAATTTTTCGTAGCTGTCAATAAATTTTTGGTATTTCGATTTACCAGTTAAGCCCTTAGCCCGACCTTTGTTAATATTATTAGCGCCCAGTGCTTTTAGTTCACGAGCAAACTGATCAACTTTTTCATAGTGCTGAAGTTCAAAGCTGTGGTCCAATGACTCGATAGCAAAGCCGTGCGCCCGTATACTGTCAGTCAGTCTTTTCATATCTGTAAACCGGTTCACATGGCTATAACCATCCACGTCACCCCAGGCCTGACGTAATTCATAAAAGGTTTTTGGACCAAGTGTCGCGAATAAAAAAATACCATCGGCACTAAGGACACGCTTAGCTTCTTCCAAATATCGATCAACACTAGAACACCACTGTAATGCCAAACTCGAGTAAATAAAATCAACGCTGTTATCCGCAAACGGCAAGCGTTCTACATCTCCACATAACCACCCACTTACGGAACTACGACAATATCGACTGTAATCGAGCATACCAAAAGCCAAATCAAGCCCGTAAACTTGCGCTTGTCGATAGCGTTTAGCAATCTGCTCGGTAATTAGACCCGTACCGCAGCCTAAATCGATTAATTTGCCAGATTTTGTAAATGGTGGTGCGCGTGACAATAACTCATTGGCGACTCGACACTGAAATCCCGCCGCGCCATCATAACTTTTGGCTGCCAAACTAAATGACCGTGCAATATCTTTCTTATCTAACGCAGATTCAGAGTCACCCACACTTTCATTAACAAATGCCACAATATTTTCGACAACCAGCCCACCATGACTGATAAATACAGCGTGGCCCGCCTCCGCAATAACAACAACTTTATGATTAGCATTTAACTCCACCAGGTCATGAGCAATATCTACAGGTACCAATTGATCTTCGCCACCTAGGATATGTAACACAGGCACATCGACATTGCTTTGATAACAACTTCTTTGATCACACTGCGCCAACAGGTCAAGACCATTACGCAATACATCAATATCAACCGGCATAATATAGCTTCTCAACTGCCTAAGCAGCTGTCTCTCATCACGACTGCCGACGCACTGCATCCCAACAAACTGCTGCAAAGTCAATAATGCGTTACTAGTTAATTTTTTCTTAAACCCTTTAAAATCACTCAAGCTCATGGCATGCGACCAGTTATCGCGCTGCACATAACAAGGGTTGCTAGCTACCGTAATGAGCCCTTGTAAACGAGATGGGTAATGACTAGCAATATAACCTGCAATCATGCCACCCATAGACCAACCGAGCAAAATAAATTTCTCCGGCAATACCGACAATAGCATCTTTGATAGGGCTGCCAAGTCATCCTGACAGGTAAATGAAAAGC
>JANQMK010000197.1 GCA_028280085.1 Pseudomonadales bacterium | reverse complement strand
CTCGCCAATGACAACCAGCATTGCCCTTCGCACGGCGCCTCGCGGCGCTACGCCTAAGTCCTTGCTGAAGCATTTCCTCATTATTCAGAGGTGCCCTAGATTATTCAGTGGCTCCCTAGTCATGCGGTGTTCCAGCGTTTGATTTAACCTGAAACGAGTAGACGGCGGTTTATTATGGCAAAACACGGCAATTGTGAGAGGCTTATATGAGTGGCTTAGTTAAATCGGTATCTAAGAGGATGGCCTGTTGAGCAGCTTGTTGCGGAAGTGAGCCTTTTAGACACATGACTTTGACGATAAGCATTATTTGTGACACTATAACTTGCCGTTATTACTATAAATCTAAAAGATATATGACAAATGTTGATCTGCTCATTCAAACCCTAAGGCAATTACTGGGGCGGTGAAAGCAATTAATATTGGAAAGCGACTATAAGGCTATCGTTATAGTGGATGACATGTCATTTCTGCTGACCTTACCGTTTAGCGTTGGATGTCAGTTGAGTGGTGATAAATACGATCAGTTAGTCAAAGTCAAGTCAGAGTCAAGTGCCTAGAGTAAATGCTATATAAGGTGTCATCTTAGAAAGGTGTAAGGCTGTTGGAAAAGTTATAGTTTGGAGAAACGATATGGTTGAACAGAAGGCGACAAATGTACATTGGCACGAAGGCAACGTAACCCACGACCATCGTCAGCAGCTACTGGGTCAAAAGGGTGTCACTTTATGGTTCACTGGATTATCGGGCAGTGGCAAAAGCACTATAGCTGTTGCACTTGAAAAGGCGTTGATGGAAAGAGGTAAACTTGCCTATCGACTTGATGGTGACAATATCCGTATGGGGATCAACAAAAATCTTGGCTTTTCTGCAGAAGACCGTACGGAGAATATTCGTCGTATTGGCGAGATTTCGAAGCTGTTTGTTGATGCCGGTTTAATTGTGCTAAGTAGCTTTATTAGTCCTTACCGGTCTGATCGTTTACAGGTTCGAGAGTTGCATGAGGCATCTGAGTTTCCGTTTATCGAAATTTTTGTGGACTGTCCTTTAGCTGAGGCGGAAAGTAGAGACCCGAAAGGCCTTTATAAAAAAGCCAGAGCAGGCGAGATTAAAGGCTTTACCGGTATCGACGATCCCTATGAAGCACCCGATAAGCCTGACATCCATATTAACACGGCTGAAATGACACTGCAGGAAGAAGTAGACTTGATGATTAATGAGCTGATCAACCGCGGCTTTTTGCTTGCCTACCGTTAAGAGTGGTCATACTAGTAAACCAAGGCGTTATTTTGTTTTAATAGGTTTGAGCTTAAATGGATTAGCCTCTTTGGGATCCCAAAGAAAAAAGACCACTATTGCCAGACAGTAACCCAAGCCGATACCGACAACAAACCGTGCAATATTACCCACATCAATGTTGCTGGGTTCTAGTAAATATTTTTCACCCGCTAATATGACAAACGACAGCGCCATGATGATAACCAAGTTGCGCTTCAACAGTGGCGATAGTTGGGAATGTATAATGGTTGCATGGGATTGTATGACGGCTGCAACAATCAAACCCAAATAAACCCCCATACAGCGGGCACAAAGACTTAACTGTTCTCCCGTAATATGAAAGCTGCGGTCTGCTTGCTGATGGCAGAAGGCGTCGTGCAGTATATAGATTGATGAAATCCCAAGCACTGCTAAAAAGCTGAGAGCTAGCTGAATAGAGCCATAGGCTCCGATGAAACGACGAATGGTAAACATGTTTTCCTCTTATGCTTTTTGCCATATCAAAACTACGTTGGCCATGATTGTTTGGGTAAGATTGGCTGACTGGTAAGGCTCCGCTATAAACTCATCTTGCAACAGAGCGTCTTCCTTCCAAGCTACCACCAAACTGCGCCTGACTATCCCTGTTTTATATTGACAACATTTAACCGCCTATTGTTACACTACGGATGTTACCAACTGAGAACTTTATTCACTATAAGCTACTTCATATTTTACGGGCCTAGGTTAGAAAAGACACAAATGGTCGTGAGAAGGGAGTTTGTCCAGTATAAATGGGCTTTTTGAGACCATTCTAAACGCTGAGTGACCCCAAACCGGTAGTTATGACACCGTGCCCAACCGTTTTTATTTATTAACAAACCTCGCATCTAACGAACAAACGGACCTCGAAATTGGTGCATTATCCTAATCTTATATTGTTTGTGTAATAACCGACAGATCTGATTGTTTTTCGTTGATGTATATATTTGGATAAACCGGCTATGCTGGGTGCTGGACATAGGTTGCTCGTTTTGGTTGAGCAGATAGCGCGATTCGATGATTATTCGATGCCGTGGGCTGGCTTTGGAATCGGCGCTATGATCATAGTGTGAGACTTTCGCACTCAGCTTAAATTGCAGTAAACACTAGCTTGAAAATAATGCGGTTAGCAGCTAATTCTAATATACCATTTATCGCATTGGGGTATTGCCTGAGCCGAATGACATAGTGTTTCGAATGACATGGTGCTGCAGGAAGATAATAGTGTTGTTGAGAGATAGAGGGAGTGGGCATGCAAGAAGACAACATGCAAGGCGACGATGAAAGGCGTGGTAACCTTCGACATAATCTCGCCGAGCAAGTGTTTGTAAAAAATGTTGCTGCGTCTGATATTGTGATTTACCCAGATGAACCTGATTTGGAAGGTGGGTCGTTCGCTACTACGGTAGATGTTTCTCATTGTGGCTTAAGGTTGTACCTTGAAGATAGTGTGCTAGAAGGTGGAACCTTGGCTTTATGGGTGACGTTAGAAGAAGGCTCTGAACAACTATTGTTAACCGGCACGGTTAAATGGTCTCATCGTTCGGGTAGTGGCTATTTGGTTGGGGTAAAACTCGATGATAACAGTCAGGACGATATTACAGCTTGGCAGCAGCTAATCGATTTTAAAAATGCAGAGCTGCCCAATAATTAGGCGCTTATAAGTCAAGTATTTTTTTGTTAGCACAGCGCTATCGTATTTTTGATTAATTCATTGGCATGTATGGCTAGAAAAAAATCAAAAAAATTTAAAAAAACAATTATATAATTTTATATTGGCCTTGCATTGATGATGAAATTTTTTTGTATGTTGCTACTTTTATCTAGCCTAGTGTTTGCTGATGATAAGACACACGTTAACTTGGATGGTAATGATGACAATAGTGTTTTACCTGCTATAGATGTGCATAATATTGCTAGTGAAACAAAAGCCAGCCAGGCGCCTTCTGTGAGTGATAAGCAGGTTGAAAACGCTGTCTCTTCTGCGATTACACATGTGAATTCGACATCAAATGAGAGGGGCGAGTACGGTCATGTTAATGCGTTGCGTTTTGTAAATGACCACAGTATCGAAGAGATTGTGACGCTTTACCGTCAATTACTGGCTGAAATTAACCGGGCAAATCAAGCTTTACCTTGTGATATGACGACGACTATAGGCAATGACTTTTTTCAATTGCTCTATTTGCTGTCTAGTGATCGAAAGCATGTTGATGTGGATGGATTATCAGGTAATATCAAGCAGGAATTAGCATTGGTTGAAACGGCAGTGGCAAAACAGTATTCTCCGTTATGGCTAGTACAATATGATTATTCTGATCTACATAATTTACGTCAAACGTTGGCATCAAAGCAGCTAAGCGAGCAAGGGCTATCTACAGTTCTAACTTCCCTGGTTTATTTTGCCAATACCCGGTTTATCTTAGCAGCTGACACAGCGAAGGACTTTTCTGAGACAGTGGCAAATCGCCATATGGATGTATTACGACATATTGCATTACTTTGGCTTAACAGCGAGAAATTACGTGGCAGCTATGTTAAATTGTTAGCATTATTGGGTTTTCAAGGGCAGGAGGAGCAG
>JANQMK010000180.1 GCA_028280085.1 Pseudomonadales bacterium | reverse complement strand
CTAAGCGCTTATGACGAGCCCCGTGCCCGACAATGCGCTTTGTCGCTTTTTCTTCGCAAACCATGATGTCAGAGTCATAACCAAAAACCTGATTCGCCGTAAAATAACTAGGCTCACGCCGAAACGTTAAACTCATATTGCCACGCATGACATCACTCGCCATGCGCTCGCGTAGCTGCTGATCATCTGTTAATTCGGCTAACCGATATTGAAACTTGCTCATTATGTTCAGCTCTTACAATTTACTAACCCTACTATATCCAAAATTCGATATCTTTAGTGACAGACCGTGGCTTTTCGTGCTCTGAGTTTTCTGCACTCTGGCGTAGAGACTCAATGAATAGATGCAGTGTATCTGCCGGTGTGCTCTTAAAATCCGCGGGCATATCCTGCAAACTCCTGCCCTGATTTGCCATAATCTCTACATCTTGATTAATGACTTGGCGAGTATACCAAGGCAGTATCCAACGACCAATATGGTTTAACCAACCAAATTTATAGCTAATCAAGGTATAGACTTCTGTTTCAAATGGACCCATTGGTGTACAGGTGCTCGTAATGACAAAACCGGTAACATAGTCACCATAGATGTAATCACAGCTGGTGTTATTCGGCATAAAAAAACGATCGTGGTGCACCATGGGCAATCTTTTGGGATTCATCAATAAGTCTGTCACGCCAATTTGATCATCCCCGTCATATTTAACTGTCACAGCACCTTCGTCGCGACTCACGATCGCATTAACCTTTAAACTTTCCTTATCTCTAAACCAGCCTTTATGGACCCAAACCGTATGGGGCACATCCATAAAATTCTCAACCAGATTGGTAACATTGTTTTGAAAACGCGTTTTCATGTAGTAACTGTTCCAGCCATCACCGCTATAGAAAGGCATCTTGAACGGTTGTCGTGTTTCGTGCAGTGAAAGGTCACCCAACCAGATCCAAATCAATCCATCTTGCTCTATCACTGCGTAATGGTCAATGTGTCGTTCCCGAAGGTTAGCATTGTCGCCCTCTGACGGCACTTTCACACATTTCCCCTCGGTATTAAAAGTCCAACCATGGTAGGGGCACATTAAATTATCATTCACGACATTACCTTCAGACAGTAGCGCATTTCTGTGCGGACAACGGTCCCGCATTGCGTGAGCTCTACCATCAGCCGTTCGCCAAAGTACTACAAGCACTTCTAGCACTGTACGACCTATTGGCTTTTTCTTAAGTTCTTTAGCCAACGCCGCCGCATACCAGTAATTCTTTAGGTCACCGCAATTATCGACCATTTTTTTCATAAAGCAGATCCTGTTTTAAAATAGGCGGCGTCTGTTACTTGATGGTCTGGGCCAAACACGCCGTGCCAATCAAAACGCGTTTCTAATGCTGCCGGTTTGATGTCGCCATACCTCAACCCATTTGCCATCAACGTTTCGACATAGCGATTGTAACCATCTTCAATACAAACTATTTCCACATTACTTAATTGGCCTAACTGTCGACAATAATGATAGTGCTGGTTTTGCTGCAGAATGCTATCTAACGTTTCTGCAAAAATAGCTGCAGAGTTGAATCCATATCCCGGCTCTACATAAAGAGTATACCGCGGACGATCTACCTGATTGGGAACTAGAAGCGCAAACTTGTATTGATAACCCAGCTGTTGACTACAATGTTGTAAAGCCGTTTCTACCTCAATGGTATGGAGCTTTTCTCCACAGATATCACTCACCCGATCTTGTTTCGACAGAAACCGTATCAAGGGCGCACCCTGGTAATAACCTAGACATTCACATAAGTCCCGCAGTTGATAACGGTATAATCCTCCCGCCGTAGTAACAATAGGAGAGTAGATCCCTCCTTCTTTTAACTCGTGAGCCAGTAACGGCAACGCACGCGGGTTATTTTGATCGCTAAATTCGAGAAAATGACTATTCACCGCCAAAACCGAGGTGTAACTTTGAGTCTGTTCAACCGCCTCCAGGGATGTGTAGTGAGGAATGGATATAACGCACTCTGTCGCCATCAAGCCTTTCGCCTGGATAAATACCTGAGGGAACCACTGTCGTAACCCCTCAAGGTACTGCGCAGAAACACCTTCAGTCCAGCAAGATATCACAGCCAGACGCGGCCAAAGCTCACTGGTGCTAAACTGGCTGCCGATTGACACAAGTTCACGACACCTATGTCGGTTCTTGGCATCAATACTGGCCATCAACAGGTCCCAATGCTGTTGAATATACTCAAGAATCGGGGTAAGGAACGTCGGACTCCAGATAGAAATCAAGCCCAAATTTTTGGCAAGGAGCAGATAGACCGCCGTTTCATGTTTCCAATGCTGGATATCTCGGTAGCGCCCCACCCTATTGGGTACAGCCATCATCTTTTTAACCGCCCAACGCGAAAATGGCGAAAAATATTCCGTGTCATCCTCCATACCAATGGGGATCCCACCAGCTGTTTCTTCGGCGACCCGCGCCGCTGGCGATAAACTGATATAGGTTTGTAGCCCCTTTAACTGCGGATGACACTGGTAAGTATGGTAGAACCAAGGGTCGATAGCATTTGAAAATTGCGTTGACAGCCCCGCGGTATAGGGAATATATTTATTGCCACCCGATGACCCGCTTGTCAGCTCAAATAGTTCAACTTCTTCAGCGGTCAGCACTTGGCTTTGGCCAAGACAGACCTTCTCTATCCAGGGTTTGAGATCTTCGTAAGTCACAACGGGTATCTGCTGTTGAAACCCATCGATGGAATGAATGTTGGCAAAATTCATGGCTCGACCATATTCAGTATTGCTATTTTGCTGCAACGTAGTGCTTAAGATCTCGGCTTGAACTGGCGCTGGTTTTTTACATGCCAAGACGAACGCATTTGCCGGCTTTCGCAAATTGGCCAAGTAACAATAATGAATGAATTTCAAGAAATTGGTTGCCATAACCCTTTGATCGCACTACCAATCGTTTTCACTGACTTCACCAAGCTGCGTCGAATGCAAAATTCCACTGTTTTTATATCTACTTTAGCTAAACACGCTAGTTCGTCGCCTTCATAGTGATACGGATTCATATCGTTGAAGAAACGGATCTCTGGTGTGGTTAGATGCTCTGCATGAATTGGCGCAACACTCTCTCTAAGCTTACCAAGGGGATGAGTAAATCGAATAACCCCAGAGTCTGGATTCCAACATTCGCCGAAACGCTCGTGATTGAGCTTATCCATCAGCTGCAGTATCTCCGGAGGCGTAGCGACATCATAGCGCGGCCAGTAACACAATGTGTTACGAGTCATGGTCAAATAGGTTTTATAGCCTTTTGAAATCAAATGCCAATAAACATCTTTAAAGGGGTTGCTCAGTACAGTTTTAAACAAATAAGAGCAAAACGGTATTGATAGGGCAGAACTTCCCCAATATTTCTTATCAAGAATAGTATCGCCAGTAAAAACCGCGACATAAGGACGACCATTGAAAACACCACAATCTCTTTGCAAGGTCGAAAAACCCTGAATGGCGCCATTACCCGTATCAAATAAAACGATGGCATGGTCTTTCTGATTCAGGTCTTGAAGAAATCGCTTCTTATCTATATCCAGATAATACTTCTCAAAGAGAAGCCACATTGTTTCTTTGTCGCTATCACTGAGCTTTTTTATAGACAGCGTTTTAAAATAGAGTTGTTTTGAACTCATTAGCTGATGATTCCTACTTTGATATCGGAAGACATCCGGCAAAAACGATATCATTCATTATTATTGAAAACCGGTACCGAAAACCCAGTGTCTATCCAAGCCAGAAAATCATAGTACTCAGGCATTTAGCCAACAAGTGGCGTCATACATTAACCGATTATGCTGAATAAACAATCTGTTGTGAATATATCAAAAGGCATAAATTTAGGTATTTGTGGGAATTTTCACTTTCAAGAGGCGTATTTTGGCTCAATCTGACCACTCATTGCAGAAAAATTAGGGTGAAATGCACCAGCCCCCTCCCTTTTTTACAATAGGTTAACACTGAAGCAGTTCAATACTACAATTGTTAAAAGCGAGTAATATTCGACAGCGCTCGTGTAGCTGATCCATTCACAGGTTTACGCTGTCTAACTTATAGTTAAATCATTGCCTTACAGTATTTTTTCAACGTTAGCCAACCACTCGGCTATTTTACTGAAAACAACAGAACAATATAACGATGCATATCAATGCTATCTACTTCAGCGCCGTTAGCTATAGATATAAAACCGACAAAGTTGCCGTAAAAACACCAACTATGCTTTAAGCTATAGCTCCGTTATATCTGACCAGCCTTGTGGAACTTAAACCAAATAACGAACTTAATAAGATAGAGTTGCACATTGCCTGACCTCATTTTGCCGCAGCATAGTTTCTTGCAAAGAAGAAAATATCAAGGTTTCAGGTAGCTGCCGTCATAAATATGACTCCACTTACCGCACATGTGACAGTATGTTATACAAATTAGAGCAATAATCGATAGTTTCAAATATTTTTGTCCTGTTATTACTACTACGGGCGACTACTAATTAACACTAATCGCCAGTTGCTGTTTTAAAGGTATAGTAATGAGTTTTCACGAAAAGCCGAAATTATTTGCTTTCACTAATCTTTTGATAATTACGCTATTAGTAATACTGGTATTAACCTCTTGCAGCGGAGGTAGCGGTGGTGATTCAAATAATAGAAACTCATCCACTGCTGAGCCACTAAGTGCTAGGTTCGATATCGATAACTACCAAGTCACTGGTACTGCTACCGATTCATTGACTGGGCTATGGCTGCTGGTAGGTGATGTCGATCTAGAGTATGAATATATTGATGAGAGCTATAACCAAGCTAACGAAAAATTTCGGATGATAATCAGTATCACCGACACCGATCAAGGCCTAACAGTGCGCCACTGCGGAGATGACGATGGCTGGTTCACCGCAAGAGCCAACGTCAACGGCAGCACATTCACAATTAATTATGGCGAAATGTACTACCAATCAAGAGAAAAAATTGAGTTTTCCGTTTCCAGCAATGTAGCTTTAACAGCAACTATAGATTATCCAGGCATTCACGTAAACGCTTTGCAAGCTATAAAGATCCATGATAATTCTCTAGCAAACGCTAACACTACTTTGTTAGGAACACTAAGTGGTTCAAGCTTCGAGACAGAAACTGGAGCAACGCTTGGCGTTACCAATGATATACCAGTAAAATGTTTCTATGAAAGCACGCGCACTGGAGAAAAGACATTTGAGTCAGGTGAAGTCAATCAATTTACCAACCAGGGCAGGCTCATTATTTATGCTGAAGAAACAGATAACCAAGGACATAAACTAAAATCTGGTTTGACTGATGTATTTTATGACACTGATTCACTGACAGGCGATAGCGACGAGGTTGATGGTAATGCATCATTATATGATAACAGCGTCGGAAAAACTGTATTTGTGCTCAATCCCAAAGATGACACCAGCATTGAATTTTCAACAAACCACCGGTTAAACATGACAGCAAATTTTAGCGGCGATAATACCAGTTGCTGCATTCAAAAAAAAACGAGTTTCGATATAGATTTTAACCTTATTGTTCCTCAAGCAGAATAACTAACGGGAATATGGTATTAATACGTTCGGCACAAACTGTGTTTCGCTAAACGAGAAAGCTCTATCTTTAACTCAGTCTACAAATCTTTAAGAAAACTCAACAGCGCATCACGTTGAGACTGATTGAATTGCAACACGTGTTGTTTAGCCGCTTCGGCCTCGCCACCATGCCAAAGCACAGCCTCTAAAATAGTCCGGGCGCGACCATCGTGCAAAAACGTAGCTTCAGGATCGACAGTTTGCGCTAAGCCCAAGCCCCACAGCGGTGGGGTACGCCACTCGCGCGCGTTAGCCAAGAATTCCACGAGTACCGACTCGGCAACGGGCTGATTAGCTAAGGTAAAATCTGCTAAATCTTGTCCCATATCATGTAACAGCATATCGGTATAGGGAAAAATGGTTTGTTTAGATTGTTCAAGAAAGACCTCACTCACTGCCGTAGTGAAAGATTCTATGTGGCAATGGTGACAGCCAGCCTGTTGAAACAACGCTTTGCCAGCTTGAACAGAATCGGAGTACGCATCACGGCGGGCAGGCACTGCAAGGTTATGGCTATAAAACTCTACATTATCCAAAACCTCTGGCGCGACTTCAAAAGGGTAGTCATCATTTTGATCACCATTGCCATTAGGTGAGCTACTACAATCCGTCTGATGGGCCAAACAATTTTCTTCAGGAAAAATTTCATTAGTTAATCCCATGTCGCCAATAAACGCTCCCGCAATTTGTTGCCGAATAGACGGCTGCCCCGCTTTCCAACCAAAACGGCCCAATTGTACCGATGATGATTCTACCTCCCATACATAGTTGGCTTTACCCGAAATACCGTTGCCATCTAAATCAGCGGGGTCTGCGTTCGCAACAATGTCACTCTCTTCAATCAATGCCAACATGCCCAACCCTATCATAGGCGGCGCCACCCGCGCAGAAAAAACAGTATCACTATCAAAATCATAGCCATTGCCTGCATACAGGCTGGTTAAATGCCAGAGCGGTTTTCTCAACTCAACTGTATGGCCGTCGGCAAAGCTCACCGAAACCGTTTCATAGCTGACACGCAACCCGGCCTCTTTACGTACATTAAAGATGGCATCTTGTTGCAACTGTCCACCCACAGCGCTATCTGGTACATTAGCAATAAGTGACTGTTCCATGCTACGCCGTTGTTCTACCGTGATATTACTTTTACTGGCGCGAATCAACAAACTCGAAAAATCTGTGCCGTCATCAGTAGCTGAAACAGTTGGCGCATGGCCACGGCCATCACGAATGTGGCAGTCTTGACAGGCATTGTTATTAAATAAAGGCCCCAGGCCATCACGCAATTCTGTGCTGGCCCGCTTTTCAACCCATGGATTTTCAAAAAAATCATCGCCGATATTGAAACGCTTTATCCGGTCTATAGCAGTCAAATTGGCCGATTCTTGAGAAAATGCAGAAGGCAAAACACTCATTATCGTGGCATCGCCAGCTGACAGATGCTCAATTAAATTGTTATTCGGTACTTCATTATCGTCAACCATGCCGGTCTGACTATCATTGTCATTAGATAACGAGTCATTATCTGACCCTCCACCGCCACCACAGCTATAGAGGGTAAACTGTAATGCAATCAAAATTAAAACAAGCAGCTTAATCACCATCTCCACCGCCATCAGTACCCAACTCTTGTAACGACAACAATTCTCTCACATTATTAAACTGGGCACTTAAACCAATCAAACTGTTAACAGCAGTTTGTGCAGCAATACGCTCTGGTTCTGTTTCGCCTTGACCTACAATTTGGTCAAACCGAACGGTATTGGTTTCACGTTCACCGGCGTCAAGCACGGTTTGCATATTCTCCTCAATGTCATCAAGTGCAGAGTCTAAGGCTTGGAAAGTAGCAGCATCTTTCTGCCGCACAAGATCGGCAATACTGGCACCAGACACATCGCCATAGGCACCATAAAAAGCATTTTGTACGCCCTTGAAGTTATAGAAAATAGCGACATGGCTAAGGTCACTAAAGCAATCATGTTCTTCTTCTGTTTCACCCGTTTCGAGTGCGATTCCCATTCGAGCCGACGCCAACTCATCGGTCGCCATAGCCTTCATCGCTGCAACAATATAGGCAAGTGCGTTGTCACTATTGAGAAAATTGTTGGCTAGCGTACCGGTTTGGCTCTCGGCCTCCGTACTCCATTCAGCTACCATAGCCGTTAAATCTTCAACTAACAGATCGGTAACAACGGACAAGTAAGTACGGCGACGATCGCAATTACCATTAGTACAGTTTGCAATATCATAGTCTGTGGCGGCACGCATACCCGCTCCAGCATCAGTACCATTGGTATCTTCGCCCCAGAGTAAAAATTCGATAGCATGCACGCCTGTTGCTACATTTGCTTCATTGTCATCAGCACCGTTTTGGCCAATCAGCAATTCCTTGGTAATGGCTTCAGTACCCGCAATTAGATTATTATCAAATTGGCCTTGCGCATAATCGATAAAGCCTTCATTTAGCGGCCAGGCATTGACTTGACCTTCCCATGCATCAACACTCTCGATGCCTTCATCACCTGTATTAGTGCCAAGTGTGATGTCCGTATCCCAGCGCATAATCTCACTCTGTTGATAAGGAATACGGGCAGCTTTGTAGGCCTCACGCGCAGCTCGCAAATTAGATTCCGTGGGTTGTGCAAGCAAGCCGTTGACGGCAGTTTGTAGCACCAGGGCTGCAGTCAATGAATCACTATAAGCTGCATAAGCCATTTTGACGTAGTTAACTTTGACTTGTGATTCCGTCACAGCATCAGAAGTCGGCTGTACAGTGGAATCCTCCGATGAATCTTCATCTCCATCAAAGGAACAAGCAATCAATATAGCTGCTGTCAGTAAAGCAGATGGCAATAACACACTTTTTATGAACATGACTATTTATATCCTTAGTTAACGATTATTATAATGATAATGATTTGTATTTATATTATCAATAAATTTTATTAGCACCTAATGAGGCAGTCTAAGTCTCTGTTAAACGAGGAATAATTGGAATTATGGAGACATGGTTGAGCTATATTGAAACAGCCATTGAGCCAATTTTTTTTGTCGTTAATCCACAAAAACGCATTTATTGGCTCTATTTGCTAAGCAGTGTTGCATTAGCCTGCTTGTATGTTTTGGTTACAAAAAAACCGATTTATAACGATTTAAAAAAGTTAGCCAGTGCCAAAATATGGCTACACCCTTCCAGTCTGCTTGATTTCAAATGGATGCTAATTAATCATTCTTGCCGAGTAATGTTGGTTGTGCCTTTGCTCAGCAGTCAAATTTCATTGGCGCTCTGGTTCAACACTGTCTTCACGGAAAATCTGGGTGAGGGTGATTTTTTACAATGGCCAGCTATTTACGTCAGCATTATTTTTACCATCATACTATTTATCGCAGAAGACTTTAGCCGATATGGTATCCACGCCCTTTATCATAAAATACCTATTTTATGGCGTTTTCATGCCATACATCATAGCGCAGAAGTGTTGACCCCAGTGACATT
>JANQMK010000126.1 GCA_028280085.1 Pseudomonadales bacterium | reverse complement strand
TGGGTATATCCGAATGAAAAGTATGACGAGACTGTTGCCGCCTTTATAGAAGATCCGAATGCACCTCTACCGGTAGTGTATCTATCTTTTCCTTCAGCGAAAGATCCCGATTACCAACGACGCTGGCCTGGTACATCAACTATTGAAATCGTTGCGCCCTGTCACTATGAGACTTTTGAGCCATGGAGGAATACCGGCTGGGGTAAACGTGGCGATGCGTATGACCAACTTAAAACACGCTATAGCGAACGATTACTTGAGGTTCTCTATCAGCAATTACCACAGTTACGCGGTAAGGTTGACTATTATGAGACATCCACGCCCTTGTCTAATGCGTATTTTTGTCGTTATGAGCGGGGCGAGTGTTATGGTTTGAACCATGATTTGCGGCGCTTTCAACAGGTATGGTTGCGACCCAAAACAAAGATACCTGGGCTTTATTTAACGGGTCAAGATATTGCTACCTGCGGTGTTGTATCAGCAATGATAGCGGGATTGTTTACCGCTATGTCGATACTAGGTGTTCGTCAGACGGGTAAGTTAGTGTCCAAGATTCAAGCTAAACAGAGAATTCGCGCCACAGCTTAATTCGTACGTATGATCGCCTATTAAACCCAGTCATTCCCTAGGCCAGCCTGTTTGCTATTTAGGTAGTTATAGTCAATAATGTCAGTTAAGACAGGATTAAATAGTGCCGGTTTGATTGGCTTGCCACTGTGAAAGCCTGATGCCTTAAACTATTTCTGTCACGACATGCCAAAATCATTATCGTGAAGCACATTAATTCCTAAAAAGTATTGTTCCTAAAGAATTATGTCATAAAGGGAGTTGCTGAGAATTAAATGACGACGCCACCAAAAACCCTGACAACAGGTGAAGCTGCAAAGTATTGCGGCGTGAACTTTCGCACAGTTATTCGTTGGATAGAAAGGGGTAAGTTGAATGCATTTAAGCTGCCAGGTCGTGGCGACAACCGTATTCCGATTGATAGTTTTCTACAGTTTCTTACCGAAAACAATATGCCTATTCCGCGAGAGTTACAAAGTCTAACCGTGGCTGATGTCAATAATAGGGTTCTCGTCATTGATGATCAAATTGAAATGGCAAATGCTATCAAGAGAATTTTGAAGCGTGAGAAATACGACGTTATGGTTGCTGAAAATGGCTTTTCTGCTGGGGCCAAGCTGATAACGTTTAAGCCTGCTTTGATTACGCTCGATCTCCTTATGCCAGGCTTAGATGGTTTTGACGTGTTGAGCTATATTGCTAACAATGCTGAATTAAGCCACGTTAAGATATTGGTGATTTCCGGTGAAGTTGAGGAGAAACTGAATCGAGCAAAACGACTTGGGGCCGACGAGGCTCTCGCTAAGCCGTTTGATACTGCTGAACTTATTCGATTGGTCCATCTGCTACTAGACTAGAACTTATCTTATTATTATCTCTATCTGTTTTGCGACCGAAAAGCTTGCTTTGCCTCTGTCATTCTTGCCCTTCTGTAATCTCTCTGCCGGGAATATTAACCTACCGATTTATAACTCAATTGATTAGTGCTATTGCTAATGTAACTGAATGTCGCAGCGTTTAATCGGCGGCAAGGGCATTACCCATTATTTTGTGAAGATTAATAGCCAAATGACATAAATGTCATTATTGACATAATTGTCATATATTGGCAGTATATTAATCATACAGTATGGCTGGTTCATTAGTGGAATAAGTAGCTAGTGACCTTAGGCATGGGAATGGGCAAAGCATGGCAGGAGAGTTGAACATTGATGCCACAAGTAGTTGAGAGTAATGAAGCAGTTGAGAGTAATGTGACTAGGATATTAGTTGTAGATGATGAAGCAAACGTGCTGTCATCTTTAACTCGTTTGCTGTCTCGGCGATTTGATATTTTGCCGGTAAAGAGCGGCAAGGAAGCCATCGATGCTGCTTTGTCATTTGACATTGCCATGGTTATTACCGACTACCATATGCCAGATATCAACGGTATTACATTGTTGGAGACCCTATCCAGTATTCATCCTAATGTGATTAAAGTGCTAATCAGTGGTGATCATTACCGGCTCAGTCAATTGGAACGACTTAATTGCTACAAGCGCTACCTTTTTTTTACTAAGCCGTGGGTAAATGATCATTTGCGATTTCTGGTAGCAAGCCAACTGGAATCTTATGGGTGTTAATGTCTGCGGGTATGGATAGATTTTTTGGGGAGATAGGCGATGGATAATTTTAAATTGCTCTGTGTAGATGACGAAGTAAATATACTATCTTCGTTACAAAGATTACTCAGGTCTGAGTTTTATGAGTTGGACATCGCATTCAGTGGCGATGAGGCTTTGGCCTTATGTGAATCTGCAATATACCAAGTTGTTGTATCTGATCAACGGATGCCGAACATGCAAGGTAGTCAGTTAATCAGTCAGATTAAGCAACGTTCGCCAAACACAATAGGTATTATTTTATCAGGCTATGCTGACAGAAAAGCCATCATTCACGGTATACAGCGGGGAGATATTTTTCAATTTGTTGATAAACCGTGGCTTGGCGATGAGTTAAAACAAACTATCAATGATGCTTTTGCAGTCTATTTAAACTGTTTACAGCAGGGAACGGTACCAACTAATCAACATGCTCAAGCCTATATGAGGGACCAGTTTACGTCTGGTAGACCCGAAGTGAAGGAATGGAGGTAACGTTATGGCACAAAATTATGAAGCTACTGTACTATTTGTTGATGATGAAAAGTCTATATTGGATGCTATGCGACGAGTGTGTAGAACCAGTGGTTGGTCAGTATTAGTCGCTAATAGTGGGAAAGAAGCGCTGGAGTTGTTTCGTACTAGTGTTATTGATGTGGTTGTGTCCGATATGAGAATGCCGGAAATGACCGGTGCTGAGTTGCTAGCAGAGGTGGCATCAAATTATCCAGATACCATCCGCATCCTGTTGACGGGTTATGCTGATATGGAGTCTACTATTGCTGCTATCAACGACGGCGGCATTTATAGCTACCTATCGAAACCTTGGTGCAATGAGCAGCTGAAAGAGACCATCCAAAAAGGTTTCGAGCACAAACGGTTATTACGGGAACGGCAACAATTATTAGATATTACTCAGCAGCAGTGCCAACAGCTGGACG
>JANQMK010000117.1 GCA_028280085.1 Pseudomonadales bacterium | reverse complement strand
GACCATTTCAAATAAGTCACTTGAACATGCCAAGTCCTTTGGCAAACTAAAAAATACATTGCCAGCGAGTGAGACTGTACATAGCTATGTCGCGAAATTGCTGGCCAAAGGCAATATTGTTGGCTGGGTACAGGGCAGGGCGGAGTTTGGTCCCAGAGCGCTTGGTAATAGGTCGATATTAGCCGACCCAAGAATGCAATATGTTAAAGAGCGTATCAATGAAAAGGTAAAGTTTCGCGAAGAGTTTCGGCCGTTCGCACCTTCTGTTTTACATGAACATGGTGACGAGTATTTTGAATGCTATCACGAATCGCCCTATATGGATAAAGCCTTACGTTTTCGACCAGAAGTTGTTGATAAGGTGCCAGGCGTGGTGCATGTCGACGGTACGGGACGATTGCAAACCGTTAAGCGAGAGTGGAATCCGGACTATCACCAATTGATTACCGAATTTTACCGTATTACTGGCGTACCTATTTTACTTAATACGAGTTTTAATGTTATGGGTAAGCCAATTGTCAATAGCGTAGAAGATTGTCTTGCGGTATTCTTCACCTCGGGATTAGATGCATTAGTAATAGGCAATGAGGTTTTTGAGAAATAGCGCTCAATCTAAGTTCTGTGACAAGTCTTCGTGCCTAGGGTCTGGACTATTTAAAGTTATTAATGTCTATTTACTCTCGCTTAATACGTAAATATACCTTTAGGGTTCCAGTTATCGTTTTACTGCCCACTGCTTGAAATAACCATTTGGGTTGTTGGTTATTCAGTGGGGCTTGATGTCGACTTAACCAAAATTTAAAGTGCCGCCGTTTGGCTATAAACCATTGTTGGCCCTAAATCACTGTTTAACGCTAAATAGTCTTCAAAAAATTTAATATGGCTGTTGCCTGACGACGTGTCGAAAGTTTTGTATTAATAACGCGTACGAAGCCAATTATCTGATTTTGGCTTTTAGTCTGTAGAGACGCTGGTCAGAATATCAAATAAAAATAGGCTTAGCGCTAAGTTGTTTGAGTTAGATCAAACGGCAAGTAGCATTTCCAACCTAGAATGAAATCTGTTAGTTATTAGTTAGTATCAAATAATAAGAAGAAGTACTGTTCTAAGATCAGATATTCAGTCCCTCTGATGTTCATGCCAATAGGAAGAGTATGTTAAGGATAGTCGACGTCAATAGAATATCTTCCTATCCTTTAACAAGAGAATCCTATGCTAGGTGGGTTATACAGAACCGCCATCTAACTATCTTCTTTTCCTTATTACTGGTTTTCAGTCTGGGGCTCGGCTTAAAGAACTGGCAAACTACCGGTGATCAACGTGTTTTCTTTCCTCCCGATGATCCCTACCTTATTAAATATGACGATCAGCAAACTGAATTTAGTGATAGAAGTAATGTCTTCATTGCCATTGAGCCTAGCCACGGTAATGTTTTTGACAAGAATATATTGACACTTGTTGAATCGTTTACGGCGAGGGCATGGCAGATACCTTATGCTGTTCGCGTGGATTCACTAAGCAATTTTCAAGTAAGTCAATCGATTGATGACGATCTTTTTGTTGGCCCGTTATATGAAGACGGCAAATATTTAACGGACCAAGATATCGAAAAGATTCGAGTAAGGGTGCTCAACGAAAAACGTTTATTGTCCAAGCTAATATCGAAACGAGCGGATGTGACAGCAATTAATATTAAGGCAAGTTTGCCTAGCGATCAGATAAACGACGCCCGCTTTGCGATGATAGACGAGATAAAGCAGATAATAGGAGAATATAAGCAAGATTATCCGACAGTAAATTTTTACTTGTCTGGTGATATTCCCATTGATCAGGCGTTTACAGATGCGCCACGTATTGATGCACGATTTGTTTATCCCTTAGGTTCAATTCTCACAGTGATACTATTGCTGTTTATTTTAAAAAGTTTTTTGGCGATGATGGTATCATACACAGTGGTGATCTGTAGTGTTCTAGCCGGGGTGGGAAGTGTCTGTTGGTTTAATATTGAACTTACGCCTATTATCACTTGTGCGCCGGTGATGATTCTTATCTTAGGGCTTGCAGATTGCATCCATATAATAGTTATTTATGTTCAAGGGATGGCTAGAGGGCTTAGTAGAGCTGATGCGATGCAAGAGAGCCTTGTTATCAATTTTAAACCCGTTGTGTTGACCAGCGTAACAACTGCCATCAGTTTTTACACGTTAATGATTAGTGAAGTTCAACCTTACAAAGTTTTGGGATTCATGGTCGGTAATGGTGTGTTATTTGCGATGCTCATGTCCCTTACTTTGATGCCTGCCTTAGCGAGTTTTTTACCGATAAAAGCGAGAAAATCACTCACTCGATTTCCCAAAGTCGATGAATTTAGTAACTGGCTAAGCCGCAATACGCGACTTATTTTATTAGGCTTTATTGTTCTTGTAGGGCTATTAATGATAGGGGTATCAAAGAACACAACCAATGACGACACCATAGCTTTCTTTCAGCCGAGCATGGCTATTCGCACTGATTCAGAATTTATTACCAAGAACTTAACTGGGGTGCTCAAGATTGATGTCGCGGTACCAGCGCGAGAGCCTGGTGGTATTTCGGAACCACGTTATTTAGAAGTACTTGATAATTTCGTAGATTGGCTTGACACTAGAGAAGGCGTTGCACAAGCTGACGCTTACACCGATGTTATTAAAGAGCTCAACAAGAACATGCACGGCGATGAATTGGCTTTTTATAAAATACCTGAGTCTCGTGAACTTGCGTCCCAATATCTTCTACTATATGAAATGTCATTACCAATGGGTTTGGATTTATCTCATCAGGTTAACATGCAGCAATCACAAACATTGGTATCCATCAGCTTATACAGTATGACTAATAATGAACTTATTATGCTTGAGGAAGCAATCGTTGAATGGTTTGAACAAAATGCCCCTGCTTGGATGAGGCCTACCGTTACTAGCGGTGATTTAATGTTTGCGCATATTACGCGTAAAAACACGCGCACATTAATAATTGGTTTTGCTAGCGCATTAGCTATGATATCAATACTGTTAGCATTGATGCTGAAGTCCGTTTTTATTGGTATTGTCAGTCTGATAACTAATAGTATTCCTGCTATTATTGCGTTTGGTTTGTGGGGCTTTTACTCGGGATATGTCAGTATGGGTATCGCAACTGCTTTTACAATGACTTTAGGTCTTGTGGTAGATGATACTATCCATTTTTTATCAAAGTTTTCTCATGCCAGAAAAGCAGGGGAGTTGCCGAATGCCGCTATTAAATATGCCTTTACTACCGTTGGTGTCGCTATGGTAGTAACGTCGGTTGTCTTGGTTTCTGGGTTTTCAACGTTGGTATTTTCCGTATTTGGTCCAAATAGTGATGCTGGATTGATGTCTAGTGTTACCATTATATTTGCTTTGCTAACAGTGTTTTTGCTCCTTCCAGCACTATTACTCCGCTCTGCTGCCGGCCGTACCTCGTAGGCAATCTATAGACGGCTTTTGGATATATATTAGAGCTAGCAATGACATGAGATGCGAAATAGCTCATCATTTCCAAGTTTTTGGTCAAGTAATAAGCCAGCATTGCTGGCCGAAATTTGCACTTTTTCGTAACTATCATCTTTTGCCATAGCTTTAATGTTATCCCGACACATTGTAAGCCTGTAAGCCGCCTAATAGTCTGAGGCGTCCCCTCGTATTTAGTGGCTTATTTCAGGTTCAGGGTTTTGGCGCTGGTGGGGCCTATGTATGCCTCTAGATTCATACTAAAAGTGATAGAAATGGAGTCAAATCAAATAGTTTTCACCATATACTCTCTTACTTTTGATGGATACGACAACTGTTAATGTAAGTTTGCGTCATTACCCGCCTGTTATTTTCCATTGCTCCATAAACTCTTTAGTATCTAATAATGTTAGAGACTTATATTTTTTAAGAAAATTAAAGTTTTTATGTCCGGAAATCCTATTGCGAAAACACTTGTTTATATAACTCGATTATAAGGACGTAACAAGCCTATTTAACGACTAGGGAAAGTAAAGAAGTTAATTTTTAACCCCGACTATATTCGAAAATTTTAGCAAAACAATTAATCGATAAGTGTCTGAATTATGGCGCAGGGCTTTTTTTGGCCAAAATTTTTGGATATCGAGTGATAACAGTTTGGGGGATGGCTAAATAGTTGTTCCATCTTGAAAGTAGTAGATAGCAAACAGGGACAGTCCTCGGACTTTTTTGTTTCGCTAACTTTTCAAGAAAATAGGGGAAGCATTAGGAGCTTCTAAATTACTAGTGTTAGCATTACTAACAATTTAAAGGAAAGTAATATGAACGTGATTAACAAAACTGGTATAGCGCTCGCAATAACTGGCTTAGCGATGGGGGCTACAACTACTCAAGCAGCTAATCCAGAAGATCGATTTTCAGGACATTATGAAACTGTTGCTTGTACCGGAAGCTACAATGCAAATATTTTTGTCGAGTTAGGCATATATCGATCGGACGCGCCATTTACGGCCTCTGTTGAGGCAGAGTGCGTTGATGGGGTTGGTCTGACTATGAGTACAGAAGGCAAAGCTGCATTGCAAGAATGGCTTTCTAACCAGTGTGATGAATTAGTTGCTGCTAATCTTGTTACTATTAGTGACTGTGATTCTACAGACATAAGAGATATGATAGTAGAATACATTTTCGAACCCCTCAGCCCTGAAATTCCTAAAGAATGGGTTGCTGATTGGGAATCAAATTGGTTCTTCAGAATGTTTAGTGTTGCATGGGACAATACCTACCCAGTAACAACATTTAAAAACACTACAAAAACTTACAATATGGTTAACTTTTGGTACGAGCGTGGTGATTTAGGCCGTCCTGCCGTGAGTGGCGTTATTATTCCTAATGCTGCCGGTGGTCCGTTGGGTGGTTGTGCAATTGTCGGTACTGGCGGAATGACTTTACAACATAATGCAGAAGGTACTGCTTTGTCTGGTACGACCACCAATTCGGTAGCAGGCGGTTGTGTTGGTCTTGGTGGCACTCCTATCGGTTTCGCGGTTGAGCTCGAGGCGACCGCTACATTTGCTGCCCTCAAGAACTAAAATTGCTACTAAATTTTAGTTTATACATTGAAAACCGGGCCAAGGCGACTGTTCGCCTTGGCCTTTCCGAGAACTCTGGCTCAAGGTATCAAGCGTGATGAATAAAACTCTTTTAACGATCGGAATATTGTTTGCTATCGTAGTCGTAAGTGTCATTACCTATAATGGTGCCAGCACTACTTCTATCGTCTCTAAAGAGGAAGCACCACCACTTGGAGCGAAAACAAATGGAACAGTACAAAAAGCTCCTGAAAATTCTAATGGTGAAATTGCGACACCTGTGCTAGATCCCTCGCAATTTTTCTCTTCTCAACAAATGCAACATTTAGCTGAAGTCAACCAACGCTTATTGAACAAGGAATGGCAGGTTACCGACGACAATGTTGTTACCGACGACAATAGCTCAGAACCGGACGAAACTGTCGAAAACGTTGAAAGTCAATTCCAGGCAGAAACTAACGACACGCTTGCCCTGCAATATAAAAATGAATTTCAACAATCTATTGATGATACTAACAGAGAAGACTACGAAGCCGGTACGGTTGAATGGGAGGAGGTGAATACGTTTATGGAACAATTTGAACTGCCTGAAAAACTCCTCGCCACACTGCAAATTGCCGATGAAGCTGTATCGCAAAAGGCGATAGATGAAGTGATGACCGAGCAGGATAAAGCCGATATCGAACTGTATCAGGCTGAGTATGAGAGAATATTAGCGGGGCTGACTATTGAACAACGCAATCAATTCCAACATATGATTGCTCAAAAGTTTTTTAGCCAGCTTAACGGCAAGGACGGTCCAGGTATGCCTACGAACTACTAGGGAGTATTTGAATTGGAGTATATCCCATGTATTGTATAAGAAAGTAAGGATAAAAAGCGGATACGCTAATAGCCCCAAATAATCAGTTGCTCGGGTGACTGGATTTATTTCGTCCTTATGTTAGTTACGGTTTGTAGATAATATAATTGGAACTGGCTGTAATATGAAGTGCAAAAGGGCGGAAAAATTCGTCGTTATTCACTTCAGTATCAAACTCTAAGCTAATATCGCCTCCCAGGCTTTGCGCAAATTTCTTCACTGCGTCCATACCGACTCCTCTACCGGAGATATCGGTAACTGTGTCCGATGTGGATAATCCGGAAGTGCATATTATATCTGTTAGTTCGTCATAAGAAGGATCGTTATCTGTGCTGACCGCAGATAACTGTTCATTTTCCGCAGCTAGGGAACTCAGTTTTTCTATATTTAGGCCGCGCCCGTCATCTTTTATAATAAATTCTACAAGATCTTTATGGGGAAATGCCTTAATAGAGATTTCTCCGCAGGGCGGTTTTTCTTGAGCAATACGTTGTTCTGCGCTTTCAATACCATGATCGATGGAATTGCTTAATATATGCATAAATATATTGGATAGGGTATCTCTGGCATCAGATTTAACATAATAGTTATCAGTATTAAATGATAATGTCGGCGATGGTTTATTTAAGTCTTGCGCCAATGACATAATGTGAGGTGTTAGATCAGACAATACTTGGTTGACTGGCTGAACTTGGGTGCTTAACAGCAGTTTATATGCTGCTTTTATCCACTGGTTAGCGGGTACGGGGATAGTCGGGTCGTCAATAACGGGCATAGATGCGAGTAAATCTGATACTTTGAGATGATCGACTTTGCCTGCGATTGATGTTGTACTTCTGCCGAGCTTTTCTTCAGCGATATTTTGATATGATCTTATTTCGAGTTCTAGTAGGTCAATCTCATCCATAAGGCCTTGTTGCACATTTTGTTCTAGTTCTGATGCCTTTAATTTTTTTGTTAACTCCTCATAACTGTCCTCTACTTTTCTAGCAACATCTGTAATATGGCTCAATCGGTAGGTACGCGCATTTCCCTTTATGGTATGAATATT